>JBPCNB010000854.1:0-2078 GCA_051001675.1 Nitrososphaeraceae archaeon
TATCACTCCTGGTAGTCATTTCCTGTCCTTACAGAAATTTCGATCTTCGCATTATAGTACGAATTCATACATATCGAACTGCAAAACATTCCATATCTGGACGCCTTACGGTTGCCACACTTAACGCACAACATTTACTTTTCCTCCTCTTCCTCTTGTTGTTGTCTTGATACACCGCTTACACTAAGCAAACAATCATTACAATATTTTGCAGTAGCAGTATAATGAAGACTTTCTTGAAATGTCTTACAGTTATCACATATTCCAGGTGACATTATGCATGATTCACCTTTTCATTTTCATTCTGGTTTTGGTTACTGCAATGTTTGCAGCCAAACGCATGTTGAAGCGTATCCAGTTTAGTGAACAATTCCTTCATAATCCGCTCACTCTTAGGCATATATCCGTGCACAACATCTTCATTTGAATTTAATGATAATATCAAAGCCAGTCTTATTGTCGAAAGTTCTTCTGCATTAAATTGCTGCTCTTGAATTTCATGGGGTTGCATTTGCATTTAGAATTTAGACAACCTCCATTTTTAGATTAGAAATGAGAATCTCAGGAACCATATCAGATTCGACGTAACTTTGTATTGATTCTAAGAGGGTATCTTTCAGGTATTCGGATACTGTTTGATCTAGTGTCTTTGCCATTACTTCAATGACATGATACTGACCTTTTGTGAAGTTGTTTCGAGTTAGTAATATTGCATTATCTTCTTTTTGTTGTGATTGCATTCTAAACTATCGCCTCTTCTTTCTGTATCTGTTCTAACTGATGAAGCCACGAATCCATTATTTTCTCATATGAAATTATGTAATCATCTGAATCATCATGCAGCCAACAGCAACTTACTTGCTCTGGTTGTATGTTGTCAATGTTAGTTTTGAAAGTCATTATGTTGCTCCTATCCTTATGACGGAGTAGACATGTTTACAAACATTGTATTGTCCATCAGAGCATTCACAATTCCCATCGACAGTTACTTTATAGAATTTGTTATCTGTCTTTTCTGATTCTACAAACCATGCATCTTCGTCTTTAACTTTTACAATCCTTCTAGTTGCTGCAATAATACAGCCCTTACTATACCTTGATTGTTTCTTTGCTTTCTCTGATAGTTGAACTTGTTGTTTCATTATTCAACCTCAACCTCTTGTTTCAGACATTCGATTCGTTCCAAGTTATTCATAGGTTAACTTGAGTTACCTTCGTTATATAAACTTATGTTATCTTGATATACCCCAAGTTAACTTAATATAGATGTGTTGATATATAAAACACAATAAATAATGGCAGGAAAATTAAATAAGTTGAAAGTCAAGTTTGTTGCTAAATTAGGATTAATGGGAACATATGAAAAGGATGGAGTAGAAAAGTTCCATATTATAGTTCCAAAACAACATGTTGGACAAATAAGAGAATGGAAAGGTAAGCAGATTAAAGTTATAATTGATGATGAAATATGAACTGGTTCACTTTCTTCTAGATTGGGAGTATAGAGGCAGTTAAAGATAATACTATCGTAGTAGTTATGAAAACTAAGAAATGAATAAAGTAGCGGAGAATATAAGAAATAGAACTGATATAAAATGCGCATTCTGTGGGGACATTATGAAAGGATCAGACACACAACCACGACCACTTTTTGAAGAGTTCATATGTACAGGATGTGGGTTTGAGGCTTATTTCGTGGAAAGAAACACTAAATGGTTGGATAATGTGAAGATAGGCGACTAAATAGAGTTAATAAGTAATGATTATTGTTGATTAACGAATCAGAGACTTTATCATCTGAAAATATAGAATACCTTATTTCATTTAACAAACGGAGGGTTAAAAAACGTGGGGAACTTTTCGAAGTTGATAAAAGACTATATTGACAAATTACCTAATAAAATAGATTCCTATAATGTCATCAAGGATAAACGACAGAGAATCATAAAGAAAGCAACCCGTATTTTAGCAGGAATTACATATTATCAACCATTTGGTGATGGGAATAAAGAAACAGCCCATTACATGACTATTCGCTTTCTCAAAAGAAATGGTTTTAAATTATTAAACACATCTGA
>JBPCNB010000855.1:0-2352 GCA_051001675.1 Nitrososphaeraceae archaeon
CTCTCATCCTGAAACTCAATTCGTATATCAGCAGATTGTGTTATCCTTGAAATTCGTTCAAGATCCAGAGGATCTATTCTTGAATCACAATCCTCTATTGCCTTGGTAACTGCATTCTGCTGTTCTTTTGAAGAAGCATCTATATGGTATGTTAGTTTCCCATCTTGTAGATCAATTCCCCAAGCACAACATATTTGGATGATATTTCCATCTTCAAAATCTTCATTAAAATAATCATCATTATCATCGTCGTTATCTGTACTTGCTACTGCAGGGTAAAATAAACCTGGAAAAGACAATGATGGTATCAAAAGCAATATTCCAAGCAGTATAGTGATGAAGGAGGGTTGCACTTCGTTGTACAAAGTTTATTTCATGATATATTTGATGCATATATATAGAATTACAGACATTTCAACTCTAATTATTCTGTTATTTGAGTATCTAAGGTGAATTGACTATATATGGAAATTCGAAAATTCGTGGGCTTAGATATTTGGTACGACACTCATATGCCTCTTTCTAATTCAGGGATTCGTCGATCATACTTCGTATGATAATAATTCTTAATTTTTCTTCCATGGTTAACAAGGTTGTGATTATAGCCGATTTCTAATTTACGATTATAACACACATTATTTCGTCTTGTCTTGTCTTGTCTTGATAATAAAACAATCCTCTCGTTATTAAAAATATCAAAATTCTCTAATAGGAAATTGGATCTTATCGCAAGATTTTTTGAACAGCTCAAGTACGTTATAATGGATTCAAAATATTGATCTTCTCATAAGGCAAGGTAGAAGAGGGATAATGGATAGAACCAAGATTGCTAACGATTCTGCCGCTGCATGATTATTTTTAGATACGCAATCTCATATTTATCTAGTAATTTTTCAGCGTGCTTATTTCAAGCAATCATTGTAGCTCTCTTTTGTTATATTTTTACCAGGATACAACATGGTCAGCAGTTAGAACTTTATCTGGAAACATTGCCGATATTTATTAATGGGAATAAAGCTAATTGCGATTCCACTGATTGTTGGTATTCTAATTATTCCAATAATAAATTCATCAGGTGCAGTAAAAGGAGTAACCCATGAAGATAATATAATAAATTTGACTAAGAACGATAAGATATTTCCTATTAACCATAGAGTAGCGGTCTCTGAAAGCAATGTATTTGTGGTGTGGGCAGATATTGCTGCTCCAGCTTTAAATAATTCTAATTACGATAATCAAGACATTTTCTTTACTAAAAGTACAGATACTGGCAGTAGCTTTGGTAAGATTATTAATTTGAGCAACAATAGCGGCAATTCAAATATTCCTCAAATTTCTGCAGTTGGAGCTAATGTATATGTGGTATGGCTGGATGATTTTTCAGGAAATCAAGATATTTTCTTTAAGAAGAGTACAGATGGTGGTAATAGTTTTGGTAAGATTATTGATTTGAGCAGGAATAACAATGAAAATACAGATAATAATACTCACTCATCTTTTAACCCGCAACTAGCTGTTTCAGGAAACAGCGTATATGTGGTATGGCAGGAGGATGATGCTACAACAGGAAATCAAGATATTTTCTTTAAGAAGAGTACAGATGGTGGTAATAGTTTTGGTCCTGTAAATAATTTGAGCAGAACTGATGGAGATTCATTAGCTCCACAGATAGCGTTATCATCTGGCATAGAAAGGGGAGGAGAAGGAGGAAACAATAGCACCAACATCTATCTAGTATGGACTGACTGTGTTCCTAAAATTGTCAGTGACGAACCATTATGTGATATTCTCTTTACTAAAAGTAAAGATAATGGGAATAGTTTCGATGGGATTATTAATTTGAGCAATAATACCGGAGCTTCTTTCGATCCACAAATATCCATGTCAACAGACGAAGGGGAAGGAGGAAGCAAGAGTAGCAATACGCTATACGTGACATGGCAGGATGATTCTTTTACTTCGTCTGGCAACTATGACATTTTCTTTACTAAAAGTACAGATGGTGGGAACAGCTTCGAAAGTACTGAGAACCTTAGCAAGACTAACGGAACTTCTCGTTTTCAAAAAATGGCTACCCCATCTCAGAGCAACGTATTTCTGACATGGGCTGACGTAAACGATGCTAATAATCTTCCTTCACAAACTTTTGACATTCTCTTTAAGAAGAGTACAGATGGTGGTAATAGTTTTGGTAAGATTATTGATTTGAGCAGGAATAACAATGAAAATACAGATAACAATACTCACTCATCTTTTAACCCGCAACTAGCTGTTTCAGGAAACAATGTATATGTGGTATGGCAGGAGGATGATGCTATTACAGGAAATCAAGATATTTTCTTTAAGAAGAGT
>JBPCNB010000856.1:0-6905 GCA_051001675.1 Nitrososphaeraceae archaeon
GGTAAAAGTAATTACAAAGGATAGCGGCGTATGTGTAGTTGAGACGCCAGATCATCCTAGTGGAATACCAAACTGTAAATATAATATTGGTGTACCTTAATTGTTAGTTACACAATGGGTACAGAAGCAATCTCGGCACACAAAATCAAAAGTTGAGATATTAAATGATAATAATGATGGTAACGCGACATTAGAATTTGTATTTGGTTCTGGCGCCGTAGAAGTAGGAGATAATTTTACAGTATGTTTCAAAGACTCAGAAGATGAGCCCTTCTATGCTTGTCGAACTGGAGTAAATGGCCACGAGAAAAGTCTCGAACATGTTTATTCTTAAGAACGGTGATTAATAATAGATACGGAATTGGTAGTTCGTTTACTATTCTATTAATACACAGATGACCTACCGGACTTGGTCTTGCCGAGAAAATCGCAAAAGTGAAAATCCTGGCTGTTTGCGAAGACCATCAACTACTGGAGTTACTATAAATCACAGCATTTCTGATGGACTATATTGGTTGATTAGCTTATACTGGTACACAATATTTGTCATTACCCGAAACACGTTATATCTTCTATCGATAGCTTTGTAGATAATACCCGTGTCAGCTTTTTATTGTCATTATTTGTACCAGAAGGCACTTGTCATCTATACCATAAAACTTAAAAGAAAGCTATAAAGTCTTTGGAGACCAAAATGGTCTACTATCCCCTTTATCCTCGTCTACGATCTCTACATTTCGGTCTACCTACAGCAAAACTAGTCTAAAAGCTGGTCTACCTGGGGTCAAAGGGGTGAAAAATGATGTAATAGGACTCATATTTTGCTATATGGAGGAGTTCATCTGATGTTTCTTGACCTTCTAATCTGTTCTTTTTGTTAACCTAGTATCGCTGTGCTGTTCGAAAGCGCTCTATAGAGTACGATCTAGATAATGTCATGACAATACCAAAACCCACACAAATAAGGTATTAACCTAGCACGCAGCTATAGATTGTTGATATGCTCTTAGATAGAATAGGCAATAAATTTCAGGTAAAGTTAAAGGATAGAGCTGCGGCCGCCAGTATTTTAGGAGATGCGCTTAAGGACGCAATAAGAAGTGAGAAGGAAAGAAAGGAAAACACGGTAGTCTTAGGCATTCCTAGAGGAGGAACAATAATAGCAGATATTATAGCAAGGAAGTTATCCTGTGAGTTTGATATTATTATTCCAAGAAAGCTTCGTTCCCCGCACAACGAAGAAGTTGCAATAGGTGCAATAATGGAAGACGGTACCAGCTATCTCAATGAGGTTCTGGTTAGAGAACTTGATGTGTCCCCAGAATATATTGAAGAAGAAAAAACGCGACAAATGGAAGAGATACAGCGGAGAACTTTGTTGTATCGTCTAGGAACCTCCTCTGGTTACAAGAACCTTGATCTGAATGGGAAAAACATAGTCCTAGCAGATGACGGGGCTGCAACGGGTGCTACTATTATCGCTGCGTCAAGGTGGATAAGAGCAACTCAAAGTCCGAGGAGTTTCATAATTGCTATCCCTGTAGCTCCAAAAGATACCTTGAACCTGTTGAAAAGAGAAGCTCCAGATCACATTGAAGTAATAACAATGCCATCTGAATCTCGTTTCAAATCAGTAGGACAATACTATCAGAGCTTTGAACCTGTTACGGACAAAGAAGTTATCGATATTATGCAAAAAAGTAAGAATAAGAAGGGTGTATAGAACCTAGAAAAGCATGAGATTAAACGGCTGCAAAACTGATGCTGTCAAACTCCTCCGTCCCATGTGGGTAAGGCTGAGAAGTTAGTAGGCTTGTTTAGTTTTAATAAAGAAACAGTACTTAATATGAATCTTCTATGCGCGTTAAATTACATGTCATTATGAATGGCTTTTTACTTAGCATTATAGCATTTAATAGAGTTATAGACTGGGATTTTGTAGCTTTAATTAATTGTTAGGACTACTCCAGTTCCACATTGTAAAAACATTATCACCGTCTTCGTTCATGTCAACTTTGTATATGCCTACCATATTATTAAGAAAACCTAAGCTTCCTGTTGAATTAGAATTAAAGAAAGCAGCACCATAATTTCCAATTGCCTGAAACACATAAGTTGCCTTTCCGCTATTTCCATTGTCAGTTGTTTTAAAATCGGCTGTTCCTTCTATGTAAGCAGCTCCATTAGACCTAGGTATGACCAGTGCTTTTCCCGTGCTTGTGACATTTATACCATTTACAGTACCATTGCCCATGAAAACTGCTTCTGTTGCCTCGGTTCCATTAACCATAGTTTTTTTATCGCTAATAATTTTATAATGTTCTATGAACAGAGGAGCACCCAAATTGGTATTATTATTAACTCCGGTCGAGCCAGCCATGGTATTACTTCCTTGAACTGCCATATTGTCAATTTGAGCTAATACTGGTGGATGGATGTACATGCCAAAAGTAACAACAAATAAAATAATCATAGTTAGAGAATATGTACCCCTAATACCCATTATCAGAGGAGGAAAAGAATCTAAAATTTAATTATTTGCATTCTTTTTACTTTTTATTTCCACTCCCATATTTTTCCTGTTATTCGATCCCCGTCGGCATTATTTTCATACACATACAGGCCAACTAAATTATCCATAAAGGCCATTTTGCCGGTTGTATTTGTGTTAAATATCTGAATCCCACGATACGTTGTATCTCCTTTTTCATTGGTAAAGCCTAAATCCTTTGCGGTATAGGTTGCTATTTCTCCATCAGCAGCAGATATTATTCCTTGACCTTCACTAGTAGTTATTCCACTCGGTTTGTGAGTTGTGATAGATGTTCCTGTATCTGTAGCGTTACCAATGCCTCTAATTGTTACATTTGCAACAAAGGAATCTTCTGTCTGGACAGGATTGTTACTGATAACTCTGGTACCGTAACTTTTGAACCCCTATCTTCAAAAAATGGAGTACCCAAAATTGTATCCAGTGTAGCATTAGTACTAGCGTGTGATGTGATTGTGGGAGGAGGAGTGGTTGTTTGCGCAAATATACTTGGAAATGCAATGTATTCTAGTAAAACTATAGTCGCTGCAGTTAATATTCCCATATTGAAAGTCAATAATTTAACGTTCATGTGATTGCAACTAAATGATTATATATAAAGAAATTCCCTCAACGGACCGGCTAATCTTGTTATGTTATGCTGAGTATTGATTTTCTCTTTTGAACTTCTTCACAAGAGTCAGAGGCGGTACAAAATATGAATCTGGAACAATTGAATGCAATATAAGAAATTATGACGCATACCAGCCAAGATTTTGTTTAGAAAATATGCTGCAGATAATAAACAATTAACAGAGAGAAATTCATGAAATAAGACTATTCTCCAAAAAAAGGATCTGGGACAATCGTCAGGAATGATATCAATTTTTCCAGAAGGAGAACTTAAATGGTGTACCACATTTTATACAGGAAATAGTCTGTCCTTGATAAGACATTACTTTAACTTCCTTTTGTCTTTCCAATCAAGTTCTGGTTTGTTATCTGACTTTCTGGGTATGTTCCAATAAGGACTCTTGCATTTAGGGCACACTTTAGGCAACTCATCCTCTCTTGGTGCCCACTTATGAGCGCATCTTTCACATTGATAGCCTTTGAGTATAATTTCTCCCATCATTTAATTTGTATACTTGCGGGTATATTAACTAAACTATGATACTGCGGATATATTAACTGAACTATATTACCAGCAGTAGATCTAAGTAACACCCTTGTGGTATATTACTGGTAGGTATATATGCAAACAAGGCAACAACGTGGGCAAGCATTAGCACAAACCTGCCAAATAGAGCAGATTGAAAACATTTGGTCAATCCCTCGCAATCAGGTAATGTCTTATGCAATAACAAAGATTGGCGAGACGTATGCTTGCACCTGTAAGGATTTTGAATACCGGAATCATTCACTTACAGACCCTGTTTCTGGTTGATGAGTCTCGGATAGTTTGCTATATAGAATATCTGGAAAACCAAAGTCTGTATATTGTTTTTACAAAATAATGATCAAAAGCAACATCACATTTCCTCATATAAGAAACTGAGAACTATGGTCTGCGAATTCTTGAATAAATAGAATACAAACCAACTACTTACTATGTCAATGGATGAGCCATTTAGGTGAAATATATGCAACATGGGATGCATCTACAGAATCTGATCCAATTTATCCTATAGCCTATAATATTATTAGGGCAGCTTACATCGATATTTTGATATGCTATACCAAAGATAAGACAAATTGTAATAGAGGAATCAAGCAGGGATGATAGGGGCTACGATAATCAGCAGGATCTATAGCCCTCTGAGAATATCAGCAGCTCTTCATAAATGAGGAGTCTTTAGAATATCAAAGGCTATTTTTGGTTAAATAAATTCATGGATACTATGATGCTGATGCTGAGACAAGCTCCGTATCAATGCTGTTTCTCCACGGTCGTTTGATCTATTTTTGTGTGGGCTATCTTTATAGATAATAATATAGTAATTGCAGCCGCTATTAGGATAAATAGGAAAATAAAATTATAGGATTCTCTAGAAGGAAAAGCTCTAGAAATACCGTCTGCTGTCTTAATTACATTTTGGTTAGCTTGCATAAGCATTCCAGCTACAGCAGGCCCTATGGCCGATCCTATATATCTTAACAGGGTGTTTATACCCAGAGATACTCCCATATTTCTTGGCGAAACAGAAGTAGTATTTATATTAAGTTGGCCTACATTTAGGAGCGCTAAACCAACTCCGACTATTGCTAGGTTTATTGCTAATTGTATTGCATTAGCATGAAAAATTAAAGTTCCACTAAGACTGATGGTTGTTATTACAGCTCCGATAAGTGTTACCTTAGATGAGCCTATTCTTGATATTATAATGCCAGTCGTAGGCCCAAATACAAGAGAGGTAACAGAAAATGGCAATTGTATATTTGCTGCATCTATCGCATTTCCACCAATACCACCAGTTAGCACAGGACTTTGCACAAGAATAGGTATTGTCTGAAAAATTGCAAATGTACAGATACCCCAAATAATTACTATAATATTAGATATCAATATGGGTTTACGAGCTATTAGTTTGAGATCAATAAGTGGTGATGTAGATTTTCTTTCGACAAATATAAACGCAGTAAGTGAACTAAAACCCACAAGGCTAAGCAATAATATCCTCCACGAGACGTAGAATGGTTTTAGTAAGTCATTATTATCTGATGATTGCACGAATGACAAGGCAGATAGAAAAGATGTGATGGTTATGGCAAGAAGTATTGCTCCTTTAATATCTACCTTAGATGTACCTGAATTGGGAATTAATTTGTGCTGTCTCTGTTGCTTCCCTGGGTATTCATCAGTACCTTTACTCTCCTCATTTAATAATTCCTTCTGATCTTGCTGATTCGATATTTTTTCTGTTGGTTCTTTAACCTGAACATATCGCAGGATTATTATGATTAGCAGCACGGCTATTGGGATGACAGAGTAGAATGTCATCCTCCAACCAAAGTGTTCAATTACGTTTCCCCCCACAATCAAACCAAGAACACCACCGAAAGCAAACATTGAAGCTAATGTTCCTTGAGCAATAGAGACCTTATTCCTTGGAAATTGATCTTGAACAATAGCAAACACTATTGGGAACACAGACATTCCTACTCCTTGTACAGTCCTTGAAATCAATAGGGAATAGATATCGGTCGAAACTGCACCTCCAATTACGCCTAAGGTATAGATGATCATTACTATCAAGAGAATTCTCTTTCTACCATAGATATCAGAAAGCTTACCTGCTATTGGCACAGATATGGCTCCAGAGATAAGATATGATGAAAGTATCCAAGAAGATATGCTGTAAGTTATACCAAAGTCATTTATTAAATGAGGAATGGCTGGTACAAGCATGGTCTCAGCATAAAGCACCATTGTTGCTATACCGCTAAGGATTGCAAGTATCTTCCATGCATGGAAAGAAATCTTTGATCCACCAGCATCATCTCTATTACTATCGCTTTTGTAGGTCATGTTACAAACCTATACTGTATCACGCATCTTGTCTTATCATTGTATTTGGCCTTACAATTATGGAGAAACTATCGGGTAAACATTGAAGATTCAGAGGTGTAGATCGAGTCTATCTGGAATAGATTTTGAAGACAAAGATTGTTTTTCGCTACTTCATCAATCTTGAAAGCATATAGAACTTCTGTACATTGCATCAACATCTATTGTATTACTCCTATGCATTAAGCTTAGATTTTATTTAATCAATGAACACACTGTGCTCTACTTTCATACATCTATTGTAAACAACATCTATTCCATTTTCCTTTGCCTTTCTTTCAGCATCTTTATTGTATATTCCAGACTGCATCCAAATTACTTTTATCCCATTTTTCTTTATGGCATCATCTACTACGGGAGGAACATCTTCTGACCTTCTAAATACATCAACTATGTCTACTTGTCCAGGAACATCCGATACTTTGGGATATGTCTTTCTCCCAAGAACTTCTGTTGTAGTAGGATTTACTGGAATGACATTGTACCCGTTCTCTATAAGGTATTTGGGTACAAAGTTAGCAGGCTTTCCCTCTGTCTTTGACATTCCTACGACAGCAATATTTTTTAATTCTAGGATTTTGCGTATATCTGACGGTGAATGTGAATCTGTATTCATTGCTATTTTCAACTACCTAATTAAGCAATTAAGCTCTTTTAATGTTAATGTCATCATCGCTATCAACAGCTATTAGATGTGATATACGTTTACAGTAGCTTGAGAATCTTCTGAAAGAACCATTCATAAAATATTACACTATATCTTCAATCCAAGGCTTTCTTTAGCATACGCCGAAATTTTTCTATACT
>JBPCNB010000857.1:0-2381 GCA_051001675.1 Nitrososphaeraceae archaeon
AAATATGCAAGTTTAGGGTTTACAGAAATTGTACTGACAAATTCCAGTCCAGACAGAGAAAAGCTGGTAAAATTAATTGGTAAAGAGATATCACCAGTATTTAGATAACACTATGGTAGAGAAAATAAAGAAAGGTGTCTCCTTAAGTCGTTAGAAGATTGTGAGAGTTAGGGGCCCAGAGTATATGATAATTCCTTCGCAAAACCCCTGGAACTGTCGTGGGATTATCGTGCACTACCCGACCAAACGTATCTCAAGGGCTCCAGGTGTGGGGAAACAGACTTGACTTGTGAATACTTCTCCTTTCACACGAATAGAATTGACCTACCCAATTATAGTCGCAACAAATTTTGCTCCTCGGAGCGAGTCCTATTGCTGCTACTATCTAGTTTGGTTGTTAACAGCATCTATAGGATTATCGCAACTGATTTTCCTAGTTGAACGATAGTTGATTACAGAACATAAAAACCGGGCGAAAGTATAATCACTATGACTACAAAAACATTCATGTTACACCAACATTCTGTATAGTGTTTATAGTCACAGTTTTCCATGAGCTTGCTGCCGTTCTGAAAATATTTTTCTATATTAAAGAAAGCGACAAAAAACAAAAGATTTATCGCAATTATAAAACCTAAAATCAAGGACACGAGTGAAGCAAAATTTTCTTTTTAATATTCGTGGATGAAAGCATTGTAATGACCGATATTGGCAGCAACACTCCTGTTATCATGAGTATGAAGATTTTGACATTCTTTTTCTGTTCTGTTTTCATTGGTACTACCTTTCGTTAACCCCTGAATATAGATCCATTATATCTGACTGTTACGTTCAAAAAATAAGCAAGTTAGAACAACCCTAGTGTGAACCCTACAGCCATAACTGCTAGAACCATAGCGGAAATTTTGGGAAAATATTTACTATAATATATCATCCTGTATCGGAAGAAGCGTTGATACAGTTTCATAAAAATAACTGTTATTCCTATCAGAGCCGCTGCCACAGAACTTGCATACGCTAGCATTAGAATTATCGGGTTTATTGTCTGGGTGGCTGCAATTGCGAGAATTACGAACTCTTCTTCATGAGCAAATCCTAATACAAACGCAAAACTAGCAATTTTCTTTAAACCTGGTAATTCTCTTCTTTGATGTGTATGAGCATGGAAATGATATCCTAGATCTTTATGCCAGTGTGTGTGTTCATGTCGCCTCGCTGTGGTCCCTTCTTTAATTATTATTTCATTCTCGTGAAGATGTCCATGCTGTGTAGTAGCAAAATCTTCGCCCTTTTCTTTCCAAAATACATATGCTAAGATCCCTAATGCAATCGCAGCACCGTAATGCATGTAAGCTTGAGGTATTTCGATTATGCTGGTTAGTAGCATATATGCAATAACAATAGCAATTGAGGAAACAAAATGGGCACTGGCTAAAATGGATGAACTGATGATGCCACTAAGCAATGGATTTTTGCTTCGCATGGAGTAAAGTATGGCTATAGGCCATCCGTGTGATGGATTTACTCCATGCAAAAGGCCAAATATCATAATACCTGCAAGTATTGGAATAGATGACAACTACCATCAGTAGTTAGCACAATCGCAATGTAATTGTTTATGCGATAAACTCCACTAGTTGGTCCATTTGCCCCTAATTGAAGAGAAAATATTTCGATCTATTGCTTTTATCTTGTATACCAGTATCTTGTATACCAAGTAGATTGGAAGAAGAGTAGTATGAATAGAAATAATCACATAGTGATTATCGAGCCAGTTATCATGGATAATTTGGACTCGATTTCATTTTTGTAAAATCGTGGACGTTTTAATAATAAACTCGAGCATCCATGCAATCATGCTAACCCTATGTTACCAGCATGTTTCAAGTTCTGCATTTTGGTCATAGCAGATTATTTCGGCTAAATGTTATGGGAGAGGAAATATAAAAAAACCAATCGCAACAAAAGAGAAACAAAGGCCAAAGTTTAGAAGACATTTAAAAAAATGGCATGGTCAGCAGTATCGGAGCCGATTACTACAATGCTTTGGCTTGCATAAACATCTAGAATCCTTCCCGTGAATCCATAAGAGAAGTTGCTCGTCAAGGTTAACATTTTCATGTTCTTTGGTTCGTATGCCACACTGATTAACGTGTTAATTATATCTGCAGCCTCTCCGCTCCCGATGTATTGGTATTTTCATAAGGTCGGCTGGATTACCAGTTAGAATAAATATTAGCATAAAGTAATGCGAAGAACCCGAAAAACTTGAGGCGGATTGAACACTTTTTCCAATTCTAAGCTTTGACCTCTTACTGTCTTCTGAATCCAGTTGCTTATCATCTATAAAAATAAAGAAAAATCAACTTTATGTACTAGAT
>JBPCNB010000858.1:0-5818 GCA_051001675.1 Nitrososphaeraceae archaeon
GTATCGTTATTAGTCCATTTTATTGTATCTCTACCCCAATATTGATTGGATTGGGTGAATAAGCTTTGTCTCCCAGGGCAGCTGCGCCTGGAACTATTGAAACTTCGATTGCTTCCGTATTTATTTCAGCAGAGGTGTTATTGTTGATGTTGTCTGCTGCTTGCTGTCCTAAAACCTCACCAATAGATAGCCTGCCGGTATCAAGAATAGCAGTCATTACAGTGGCTGCGGTTACTCCATGCAAGAAAACTTTACTGTTGAAAAACATAGTACTTACTATCCCCGGTTAAATATATTTATTATCTTGAATTATGAGAGGTTCTCTTAGAACCATTAAGGATAATCTTTAACTGTTGGAGGACACAGATTTAAATCACCTATTAGCAAATGCCTTAATGAGGAATCAATATAAAAAGTCACAACATCATGGCAAGATACAATATTCTGCAATAACCCCTAGTAGTCATATCGCTGGCTGTCGTGGCGTTAGTATCTATCTTAATTCATCAACAGGTAGTACTAGCAACAACAATAACAACGACAGATAAACTACCTCGCCAGTTCTCTGGAGGACAAATACCTATAACGAACTTCACAGCTACCAACACATACATAGTAAGTGGGCAAACGCCAGAAGGAGGAATAGATGCATTTAGCTACGATGGAAGTGGACATGTAAAGCTTAAATCTGGTAGCATAGATGTAGATGTGGATCCCATCACACAGACAGGTATAATAAATGCTAGCTGGGTTGATAATGAGAATAATAACTGGAGCTTCACACAAACATAGTTCATGCCAGGTCAGCAACTGTACTTTGATGGTGTGTTACCTAATGGTACAGCAAATACTAAGATTGGTAATGATTCGGTGGCTATTAATCATTGGGAACATGGAAATACAAATGCTGGACCACTAGTACTTCCAACCGTATTTACATATGTAGCTACCTGGGGACCGGGAGAGCTTTGGAAGAATGGAGAAAACCTTGAAACATTCGGTGGACATATGATGTTGACCGATGGGGTAAGAGAACCTGTATCTGGAAAAGTCTTCAGTGCAAATAAAACGTCTGCATACAACCCTATGAACCCTGCAGATGGATACTCTGATCCCATGACTGCACAGGTTCATTTAATCATACAGTCACCGCCTGGCCCAATGACTAATAACTTTCCTCCACAATTCGAGTCCACATATCACTTAATGTTCTACGACATCAAATTGCGCTAGGTCTAAACTATCCTTGACTATTTTTCTTTCTTTTGCTTTTTAGAGATATATAATTTCACTGAGCATCAATAATGGATTACCTTAGATTACCCTTCCCGAAACTTAAAACTCTCTTTTTGAGCTGATCCTAGATACACTTCCGGCGTCTGCTTGTAATGCAAACAACATCTATAGTATTGCCAATTACATGATTTGGAAAAAAACATTAATACATATGAAATTATGTTATATTCAATGGGGAGGCTCATCACAATTAACATAAACATATATCTACCAATTGGAAGTAGAATAATATCACCATATCTTAATGCATCATTTATAAACCATCTTAGACTCTTTTTCTCTTTTATAATCGCCTTAATCATAAGAAGGGGAGACATAATGAAAGTGCGCTTTACAGGTCACAAAAGTACCATTATCAAGAGATCGGCTGAACGACTATGATAATGTCTACTATGGCTGACATGTTCTTAGGCATGTTATTTGGTATGATTGCAAGTCCTGTCATGATGAAAGCGATTAAATCTTTACTCCAGAGACGTAAGGTAAACAGATTATTAAAAGAAGCTGCTAATGAACGAGAAAAGATGGATATTGATAGTAAAGATGATCAAAAATACAGGATATTATAACTAGGTCTCTATTTATCGCCCAATTTTCTATACACTAATACAAGTAGATGATCTCGAATATGTCTTAATTGTTAAACGATTTCACAGAGCATTACAACAAAGAATATCAAAAAGTTAAACTGGAAATACCGCCTGTCATGAGAATGTTTAAAAAGTACGAACACAGAGTACAGTATTATTATCAAATGTTCGGAGTTGAATTCTTTGTTGCCTTTGGAATAGGAATGCTTACCTCAGCTGGCGCCATGGTATTTTATCATCACAAGGAAGATGATATTAGAAGAACACTCGATAAGATCAAGAAAGATATTTGACTTGTAGTGCAACTGGAACTGAAACTAATAATTATATTTAATTCTCATATTGGAATAAAGCTACCAGAGTAATGTATGATCAGCTTAGTTCTTCAAGTATTCTTTGTTTAAGTTTATTCTTGTCTGGGACCACACCTTGTGAAAAAACCTTCCCATTTATCAATAGAATAGGTGGGTGCAATGCATGTTTTAAAATCGCGCGCTACTTTTTCTACATCTGCTGCTGCCTTTTTAGTTGGTATCATTGTCGTCGTATCTGTAGTCTCCTTCTGTCTTCCTCCTCCTTCTTGTTCTAAACTGCCGGTGGAAGAGACTGGTTGTTGATAAGGTTTGTTACTATTGGTGTCCATAAATTCTTCTTCTACTTTTTCTGCCATCATCAATTATGGAATTACTTATGATTTAACATTTACCTAGAATTTAATTCACAAGGAGTAATGATTTATATTTGAATCACGTTTCTTAATCTGGAATCATTCCTTGTGAATATTGCTAAATGACATCTACTTGTCAAATTCCAGCATTACCAGTTAAAATATAAGTTGAACCATTAAACAAATTCTCGCTGGGTTCGAGGACATGCATTTATAGTTATTCTTTGTTCTCGGATACTAATGATCAAGATCAGAAAAAATGCGTCACAAGTATATGTACGATCTATCACGCTGACAATAGCAGTCTTTATGTTAACTGCGACGATCGTTTTAGGTCCTACTTCAATACAACAACAAGTATTAGCCCAACAACAATCAGATCCCGGGTCGGTACTCAAACTTTCAAGAACAAATGTGCCAATTGACATTCCGTTACTCAAAGGATATGAGAATGACAATGAGATATACTTTATCGCTACAGATGTCTCAGATGAAAAGGCGGCAGCTGATGCTACTAATCTGACAGGTTTTGAAGTAAACTATGCACCTTTACTAGCTCAGACTCCTGAAACCGCTAGGGCTCAGGCATACGCTTTTACTAACGGGATTGCAGGTGACGGCCCATTCGGATTTCAGGTTCCAGTTTTGACTGGTAAACCAGGAGATGAAGGATATAGCCCGCTGTGGCAGATCAATCTAGTTACATGGAACGATAACGCAACTGCTAGAGAATTAAAATCAGTCCAAGAAATCACAACTGCTCAGCAGAATGGGGAGCTTTCTATGAATCAAACAGATATCATTGCTAATCATCCAGCTATCCAATGGCAGAATGGTTCACTGATGATAAGAGAAGATGCAAATAGCATAAATGATGATACTCCATACATGGGAGGACAAGTGCTGAATATAGACACAGAAAATATGGTTGTAACTATGGTAGCTCACAGAGGATGGGCTCCCGATGGAAAGACGATATACTATATCGTGACTGATGCAACACCTGATATGCCAGCAAATATGATGGGTGTATCACACGTACCTGCTAGTGAACAGTTGGTCGGAACTCCAGTAGCACCTGGTCTGTTTCAATTTATGAATGGAATAAATGGTTCAGGACCTATGGGATTCCAGGCAGGCATAGGAGAAAGTGCTCCAGGAGATCAAAACTATAGCCCCATGTGGTTTATATCCTTCATAGAATGGAACGATCCATCACAAGCAAGGGTTCTGGAAACTGTAAGTGATGTAGCGGCAATGCAGCAAGCAGGATTGATAACAGTCACTCCGGCTATGGGCGGTATGCATGTGGTTAATTGTCCATTCTTTGATGCAGACACAGTATTTGAGCACAAAAGCCAACAGTTCGGACAGCAAGTAACATGAGAGTTGACACCATCAGACCAAAAAATACAGAGATAGAAAAATACAGGGACAATCACAAAAATGGGTACCTAACACCTAATAGACGAAAAGAAAATGGATGAAGAGAGAGCTTGAAATCATCTCCATTTTCTTTTTTTCGATTTTTTATTTCTTAGAAGGATCTTGAATTGGATTTAAAACATAAATCTGCTAAGTAGTTAGTAATGTTTCTTTCAGTCACACAAATACATAGTTCTTGCATCTACTCATCAATCGTCTATCTTTTCTAATTTCTAATTTCTCATACACACGATTAAGAAAACATTTCAGATTGCAACATTTGGAACATTTCGTATTGATAACATATTGACTGGACTAAAGAGATTTCCTTCACAGAAATTAGCACTAATATGTTATGACCATGATAATAGTAAGGTTAACCGCTTCTTAGAAAGGATCAAATTAATTGATGAAAATATTGAAATTATCATATGCTCGATAAATCAGCAAGATATAATAGAGAATGTATTTGGTTATATTAGCAGAGTCGTTGGATCAGAGATAAACAGATTTCACCGAATACTTGTAAATGTGAGTTCTGGTGACAAGCCATTGTCATATGCCGTTCTGTGTGCTGCATATTCCAAAGGAATAGAAACATTTATGGTAAATTCTAATTACCGTAATAGACTGGCTGTTATACCTACCCCTAAATTGTATTATAACAAGATAATTACAAAAACAAACCTTAGAATTCTAAACTCAATTGCAAGAGCTGGGGGTGAAGTATTTGGTCTAGAGCAGCTACAACAGATATCTGGATTAATGAAACCTTTATTGAGTTATCCCTTACATGGACGTGGTGATACCAAGGGTTTAATCGACCTAGAATTAGTTAGGGTTGAAAGTAAAAGGGATGAGAATGCTAGTATTGTTATTGTCAGGCTTATAGGAAAACTCTTCGTTACAAATGACGAATGATTACAAATATGTAATCAAATCTGTCGTTCCTGTCTTGCATATCCGCACCCAGATTAAATTATACGTAGAGCAATGACACTGATGCAAGACTAATATTGCTACTGTTTCGAAAATAATCCTAAGTTACGGTCGTGTTAAAGTATCTGATCAGTTAAAGGTAAACTTGAACGGTTGGAGGTATATCTTATTACCTAGAAGGGAACAAATAATATAATGGTAGCACAATACCATAACCATCATCAACTATCCACACTTCAGATTGCTACTTTTGGATCTGAAGGACAGGAAGGAGTTGCGCTAGGAATTCGAAGCTTTCCCGTTCAAAAGTTAGCATTAATTTGTTTTGATAATGATAAGAACAGAGCAGAAGAATTCTCGAGAAAGATAAAAAGTGTCCTTGGAATGCCCATTACAATTAACCTTGTAACAAAAGAAAATGTCATTAGAGATACCATGGAACGAGTGAATGAAATACTAAATCTTGAAGGAAAAAGCTTTCAACAAGTATTGATGAATGTGAGCAGTGGAGATAAGCTTATTGGCTGTGCAGCTCTTTCTGCTGCTTTTATAAATGGAATAAAGGCATTTGGAATGGACTCAACAAAATCAGTTCCCTTGTTAATGCCAGTTCTAAAATTAAGCTACAATGAAATAGTTTCAGGTGCAAAAATCAAGATATTAAAGGCAATTGACAGCGTTGGTGGCACGGTCGAAAGCCTGGATCAACTAGAACAGGCAGCAGGGATAGGAAAGCCTCTTTTAAGTTATCATGTTCAAGGAGGAAAGACTCAAAAGGTCTGGCAGATTTGGGCTTGATTGAAGTTGAAAGAGGAGATAGAGGAAAGACCATAGTTAGTCTTACTACACTAGGAAAGCTTCTGGTGTCTAGCAATACATTGAGTAATAATAATCCTAATAC
>JBPCNB010000859.1:0-4210 GCA_051001675.1 Nitrososphaeraceae archaeon
TATTATTCATGGAGACCTAACTCCATCAAATTTCATTTTGGGAACGGATTTAGTAATAATAGATTTTGGTCTATCGTACCATTCAAACCGAATAGAGGATAAGGCGGTAGATATCAGATTGCTAAAAGAAATTCTCAATAGTATGTATCCGTCAGATTTCTACCTCTTTTATGAGAGCTTTCTGAAGGGGTACAGCAAAACTATCCAGGGTCAAGAACTAAAGAAAATCTTAAAAGCTATAGAGGAAATAGATTTCAGACGTAGGTATGCAGAAGTTTCCTGACCGTATGAAGACCAATCACTTTTTGCTACCCAATCAATATTTTGATAGTCGGAGAAATTTCCTTTATGAAATATTATCCCTTTCAGAGGACCAATGAATGTATCAAATAACGTTTGCCAGTTCTAATGTAAGTAAATTCAAGGAAGTAGATGCCTTTCTGGCTAATTTTAATATTAAAGTTGACTTGTTTCGACTAGAATTGCGCGAAATACAATCGGACTCGCTAGAAGAAATCGCAACGGAAAAGGCTGTTGCAGCCTATAAAGTTATAAAAGAAAAATTGATAGTTGAAGATACCGGACTTTTCATCCACGCCCTAAAGGATTTCCCCGGATCATATTCTTCATTTGTTCTCCGTACGATTGGAAATTTGGGAATCTTGGATCTGTTATCTTCTAAAACAGACAGATCTGCTACATTCAAGACGGTTATTGCATTTAACAATGGAGCAAGTACTCGTATCTTTAGTGGAGCGGTTTGCGGGGTTATAAGTCCCCTGATTGCAAAAGACGGTTGGGGCTATGATCCAATCTTTATCCCTTTAAACCATAAAGGTGAAGCCTACATCAAAACGTACGGCGAAATGAGCGTTGAAAAAAAGAATGATATATCACACAGAAGTCAGGCGCTAAGAAAATTCATGGAGTGGTATACGGAACTCGTTTGAATATTTCATTAGTATTGTTTTGCAGAATGGTCCATAAACCCTATGTAGACTAATGCTGGTCTCCGAAAAAACTTAACATTCAACTATTTTTCGTATCCTTGTATCCACCTGTCTACAAATCTGTGTTGGTTCTGTAGGACTACTATTCGGGATATTTCGCTTTCATCCATAATGGTGAACTCGGGTAACAAACCACATATTGCATTCGCATAATGTCGTATTTCTTCCATTTCTAACATTTGTGATGCTTCTAGGCGCTTTGTAGACATCCCCACATGCATGTAAGATTTTAGTTCTATAAAATGAGGATTGCCACAACTAATTTTATTTGCAAATTCGTGGAGAAATTGTAATGAATCGTTATAACCTCTAATCAAAGTCATTCTCATGACGGTGCGGGTAGTAACCTGAGACAAGAACTGAAGGCTTTTGTGCCACCGCTCCCAAGCATCCTTATATCGTGGTCTATTTGTTTGATAAAACATTCTCTTATTGGAAGCATTGCTTGACAGGTATATCTGTGTGGGCAATGCATTTTCGTTGGAAAGTCTATAGAGCATTTCAGGTTCTTGCCCGTTGGTAACAAGAAAGATTGACTTTGTATTTTCTTGTGTTTTAAGATACTTTACTAACTGAGGCAATTTTGGGTACATCGTAGGCTCACCTGAAAGAGAAATTGCATAGTGTTCTGGAAAAAGGGACTCATGGACCTTACTGGTGTCAGCTTTTTTATTGCCTAAATAACCTACAACCAACTTTCTCCGTTCCTGTAGAAGGTTCTGTATTATAACCTCTGGTTCGTCTACTGCATCCTCGGGCATAGTTAGGGTATCGTAGAACTCTGCCGGACGCCAACAATAAACGCACCTGTTCTCGCAGTTTAGTGCTGCTGGTGTCATTTCCATGCATCGATGAGTAGAAATCCCGTAAAATTTGTGTTTGTAGCACTGGCCTTCATTTGTAAAGGATTTTTTTGTCCAATGACAAAGTTCAACCGCAGAATGATTGGATACACCATACTTTGCTTTTTTTAATTTTGCTTGCGCCAAAGGTGATATTTTTACGAGATTGTCCGAGTACGTATGAGAAACATATTCGTCAGAACAGCTCATAAAAGTCGATAATTTAAATTGCATTTAAACTTTTGAGTTTGAACATTCAAATGCCACAAGATTGCTAGGTGTAAACAAAAAATTGCTAATTTTGATTCTAAAAACAATAGAGGATTTAAAGTCACCAGCAATGAGGCCTTGCATGGAGTCCTTGAAATGGCAACGTGAAAATATGACAGTACGTTCGCATCACGCCATAATTATAAAGCATTAGCTCCCGCAATGAATCCCCATCGCCTTGATTCACGACAATGCATAAAGATGCTAATTTCTTCTATGATTGCGGTATAGTGGTCAGAAGTTCCCGGTTTTCATTTGCATGAATGGTGCCTACGAATTATTATCTTGAGTACTCAAAAGTGTCGAATACCTTCTAACAATTATATAATGAACCTGAGAACACAAACCAGAGGCCTTCGTAGTATAGCCTGGTCAGTATAGGCGGCTGTGGGCTACGGAAGTATGATTCTGTTGACAGATACCGCTTGAGGAGGGTTCAAATCCCTCCGAAGGCCTTAAACAATCCTGGAAAGAACGAATCAATTCTCTAACTTGTCACGTGATTGAGAGCAAAAGAGCAAAGCAGTAAAAGGAATATATTCGCGAATGAAAATAGAATCCAGAGATGACTTATTTTAATTATAACTTTCTGGAGAAGATTGAACATGTCGGTTGAAGAGAAAAAAGTGATAATAGCTAATCATATTTATCAACCAAAGCATGAAATATTAAGTCACGTGGAAGCTGAAGGAATTCTAAAAAAGTATAATGCAAAACCTAGTCAATTACCCTATATATTAATCGATGATAAGGGACTAGAAGGTATTGACGTAAGGCCTGGGGACATAATAAAGATCACTAGAAAGTCACCTACGTCGGGTGAAAGTGTATATTACAGGTACGTTGTAGAGGGATATTAAGAGGTGTCCGAAACATTGCCTGATATGTGGTCAATAATTCATGATATTCTCCGTCGAGAAGGTGTTGCAAGACAACATCTCAATTCATATAATGAATTCATGGAGCGTGGTCTTCAAAGCATTATAGATGAAGTGGCCGAAATTGAAATCGAGACTGCGGAATATCCGTATAAAATTAAGCTCGGAAAGATAAAATTGCAACAACCGCGGATTATGGAATTGGACGGTTCAATTACACATGTAGCACCTGTAGAAGGCAGACTCAGGAATCTCACATATGCATCACCAGTTATGCTAGAATGTAGCATAGTCGAGGATGGAAAGGTTTTGGAATCTAGATTTATTCATATTGGAGATATGCCAGTGATGGTAAAGTCAAATGCCTGTATATTACATAACCTACCTGAGACAAAGTTAATTGAATTAGGAGAGGATCCCAAGGATCCGGGAGGATACTTTGTGATTAATGGTTCAGAGAGGGTGATTGTAGGGCTAGAGGATTTATCATATAATAAAATTATTGTTGACACGGAGGAAACTACTGGAAACACCCTTTTCAAAGCAAAAGTTTACTCTTCGATTGTAGGTTATAGAGCAAAATTGGAACTTATAATGCGTCCCGACGGGTCTGTGGTAGCGAAGATACCTGGTTCTCCTGTGGACATTCCACTTATTACACTAGTAAGAGCGTTGGGTCTAGAATCTGACAAGGACATTGCTAACGCAGTATCCCTGTTAGAGATGATCCAAGACGAATTAGAACCATCATTTGAAAAAGCAGGTGAGATAGTCACAAGTAGAGACGCAATCGTCTACATAAGTAAAAGGATTGCGCCTGGAATGCTTGAAGAGTTTCAAATAAAAAGAGCTGAAACTCTTTTAGATTGGGGACTTCTGCCTCATCTTGGCAAAAATCCTGAGAATAGACACGAAAAAGCATTGTTCTTGGGCGAGGCATCGTCTAAATTAATTGAGCTTCGTCTTGGATTAATTAATGCTGACGATAAAGATCATTACGGAAACAAGGTTATAAAATTTGCAGGTCAAATGCTTGCTGATCTGTTTAGAACCGCGTTTAGAAATTTAGTCAGAGATATGAAATACCAATTAGAGCGTTCAGGTCAAAAGCGAGGAATCAATGCTGTAGCTGCTGCAGTTAGGCCCGGAATAATATCAGATAAGTTAAACAATGCTATTGCCACTGGGAATTGGGGCAGAGGGAGAGTAG
>JBPCNB010000860.1:0-15053 GCA_051001675.1 Nitrososphaeraceae archaeon
AGCCCTAAGAGCTCAGGGCAAGGACAGGAACAAGACCAACGAAGCAGCAGCACATTCGAGCTGAAAATAGATGAGAGTATTCATCCTATCAAGTATAATTTGACTGGAGGCAAAATAAGCAACATGACGGATATGAGGGAAAATTCTACGCTTATTCTAGACATTACAGTTAATGACGACGGCAATATTACAATTGAGCTTCCTAGGAATATCATTGACTCGAAAAACCCAAAAAACCAAGATGAGGATTATGTAGTGTTTGCTGACGGACAACACATCGGTGCCGAACAAACAATTACAAATAATCGCCTAAGAACATTAGCCATAGATTTTGAGAAGCGTGTAAACCAAATAGAAATTGCAGGAACGCGGATAGTGCCCGAATTTGGCCAACTGAATGGGTTGTTGCTCTCGCTCAGCATAAGTGGGGCCCTCGCTGTGGCCATAAAATATAGGAAATATTGGGAAACTTAGTCAAAGCTAATCTAGATTTTATTGCTCTGGGATTAAGACTATGGCTGGCTTAAGATCAATCGAATCTTTGAGGTATGAAATCGCTTCTCAGTTAACCATATTGTCTAAATTACCATTGCCTAGGCCAATAAATCCAAGAAATTGTGTAATGACAGGTTCGGGCGATTCTTTTATTGCTGCGTCGATAGCGACCTATCTATCAAGCTACAGAATTATCACTTGCTATCCAACCTCTATCATTCTCAACCCCGGTATTTTGGACTGTCGGGACTTGTACATAATTTCAGTTTCTGGGAATACTGCTCACAATATTGTGGTTGCAAAACTCGCAAGCCAGAAGGATATCAAAACAACAGCGATTACAGCTAATCCGCAAAGCGAACTAGCTAAGAGCTGCGATAAAATAATAAGAATAAAGTATAGACGTTCAGGTGCGCCTACAAGCGGCACAATCAGTTTCCTTTCTTGTGTCCTCATTTGCCTAGCACTGGTAACAAGAGTGAACTGTAACCCAAAGGATGTAAGAATGAGCTTTGAAATGGCTAATCGTAAAGTCGAAGTTTTACTGGACAAAATTTCCGATAAGTCGTTATCAATTTTGTTTCTGGGCGACGGCTTGCTGTATCCTGTTGCACATTATGGTTCTCTCAAAATGAATGAAGTTCTTGGAGTTAAATCATTTCATTACTCTCTTCAAGAATATTGTCACGCTCCCTTGTTCGGTCTTAAAAAAAACGACACGGTCATCATCTTAAATGGTACGGAAGGGCAAAACCCCAACGCAGCCAAAACTAGGAACAAATTGTTCGAAAACCTTAGCAGATTGAATTATTCAGTATTTTCTTTAAATTTTTCAGGGTCGTCTCCTATCACCTGTTTACTTCAATCCATTTTTGCTGTGCAACTTCTAGCTCTAAAAAAGGCTGAGAAAAAAGGGTTGAGGGATTGCTTTTTTGTCCAAAATAAGGAATTACTCGATACAAGTTCTGCCTGCATATATTAAACTTTTACAAGTTGACCCTCTGCCGTTATCTTAAGAGTTTCAGGGTGAGAAGAAAATATAATTGTGACCTATACTTTTGTTTCGCTAAAAAAAGTTAGTAAAAACAGATATGAAAGAATTTCTAATTGCTTATAAGCCACGGGATTTAACAAACAGTTGCAATTACCTATGAACGACGCTTTGAATAAATTGTGGTTATGTCGCGAGTGCAATGTAAAGTTTCTCTTCATTTCCGACGTCGAAGATCACTTGCGACTTACTAGGCATTGCCAGACTACAGAGTTTGATCTTCTAACTGGCGAAGTTATCACGTCATAACACTGCGCAATCCTCACTAAACTTTATAGCCAAGAATGAAACCATACCTTTTAACGCTTACAAAAGTGTTTCAAGACTGTAAAGAAACTTTTAGAATTGATCGGGGAACCTCAATTTTCGCATAAATTTCTAAAAAAGTTATATAAACACGTATATATATAGTTGTATTTAAAGCGACTACTATGCCGCAAACCAAGCCGATTGTCAGTATTGAAAATGTTGTTGCTTCCGCAACCGTCAATCAGAGTGTGAATCTTAATTTAATTACTCAGATTTTTCCAGATGTAGAATATCATCCTGACCAATTCCCAGGACTTGTATTCAGATTGAAATCGCCTAAGACTGCAACTCTGATATTTAGCTCAGGTAAAATGGTTTGTACGGGGGCTAAATCTGAAGATCAGGCAATAAAAGCGGTGAAAAATGTCGTTCAAAAATTGAAAAAAGGAGGCATTCCTATCGAACATGAACCTATAATCGAAATCCAAAACATCGTAGCATCCGCGAGCCTGGGCGGCAAGATACATCTAGAATTGGCAGCGCGCGTGCTTCCCCGAAGCATGTATGAACCCGAGCAATTTCCAGGGTTGATTCACAGAATGTTAGATCCTAAAACTGTTATCTTGCTTTTTGCAAGCGGCAAATTAGTTTGTACTGGAGCTAAGAAAGAGAGTGAAGTATACAGGGCTGTGCATAATCTACATACTCTTTTGGAAGAGAAGAATCTAATGATTTATGAAGGTTGAGCAGCCAGTTTTTGACAATTGTCTTGCGTTACACAGAATCATTTTATTTACAACAAGAATATTCGTGATAAGTTACGAACTATCTAAAGTTAAAGGGACGGCATTAACAGGAAACGACTATTAGCTTGACTCCAACGTCTCTTTCTTAGCTTCATTATGCCTGAGATCTGGCTCCAATATGGCAAGACAGACATCGCTCTTGATATCCGATTTGAAAATCTATACAAGGAGATAATACCCACATTCACTCCTTTACAAGAAGATCAATTCAGCAGTAAACTTCAAGATGTTCCCTTAAGTGAGAACAGCCTTGTTATCGTCTTGTCTTCTTCAAAAGCTACAAAGCAGGTACTGTCATCTCTAGTCGATACGGCAACTGGCAAAGGTGTAAACGAAATCACTATTGTAACCCTACCTAAGTTGAAAGGTTTTATCGACATACAGAACGACAACAACTACAGTTCTTCGTTATTAAGCGCAAGCGATCTAGTGTCGTTGACTGGGACCATAGCTAAATTCGAGAAAACGGTCTTCTTGTCCCATTCAGCATATGATCCACTTTTCGGTTTCGAAGGTACACCAACCCATGTGTTACGAAATTTTATGGACGACAAGATGTCTGAGGCTTTCTCATTAAGAACGAACGACCTGCCAAGTCCTGGTATCATATCTGAGCCCTACCGCTTGGCATTATCTGTGTGCAAAGACATTGAAGCGATGTCGATAGAGATTGTGGGGAATTCCAATAGTATATCTGATATCTATTGCGGGTCCATCGAGGAAAGTTTCACGAAATCCTCATCAAAACTCATTGAAAATTCAGGCGTGGAAGAACATCGCGTAAAATCGGCGATAATAAGTCCAGGTAGTGATCTGCTTTACCACACAACCTTGACACAATCCCTTAACTGTCTTTGGAATTCGGTGCACATACTAAGTGACCATGGCACGGCAATCCTTCTTGGAGAGTCTAGTGGCGGATTAGGCTCTAAAGCGTTGGAGATGTTCGTGGAAGGAAGGACTGATGTCTCGCTATTAAGAGAAAATGGGAAATACGTTGAAGGTCAGGAGCATGTAATGTTTCTGGAAGCAATGAGAGAAAAATATGATTTTGGGATTATATCTACGCTTCCGGAATACTATCTGAAAACTAAACTCGGATTAAAAACATTTGATAGCTTGAAACAGGTCTTGACGAACTTACTCTTGAGGTACGGTAAGAATCACAAAGTGTCGGTGCTTTCTGATGCTCGTTATACGTCACCTAGATCAGGTATTGGTATCGACAATGAACTCAAACATCCCTAAATAACCAAGAATAGTTATATGGCGCCGATTTAATTTCCTCGTAGAACTATTAATAGAATAGTAACACTGTGTGAATAACACTATGCGTGTAAGAAAAACTGCATCGTATAAGGATGTGGGAATCAATCTGAGAGAGGTAGGCAATTATCATGCAGCTATTGGTCGCCTTATCATGTCCACTCATAGTTACGCAACTGGTGCAAAGGTATTGTCTATAGGCGGGCATTATGCAGGTCTGGTGGAAATTGCCAGTAAGGTATTCGCTTTCCATTCCGACGGTGTGGGGACGAAGGTACTTATTGCTCAACTCATGGATAGGTTTGATACCATCGGTATTGATTGCATCGCAATGAATGTTAATGACATCGTTTGCGTGGGAGCTCGTCCAATTGCATTCGTTGATTACATCGCGTTAAAATCCTCTAACAACAACATTGTCAAGGAAATAGTCAAAGGCTTGGTAAAGGGGGCCAAAATTGCCAGTGTCTCAATCGTTGGAGGAGAAACAGCCATTCTGCCTGATATTATAGCAGGTCATGATAATGACAAAGCTTTTGATTTGGCAGGAACCATATGGGGCATCGTCGGCAGCAAAAAGAGAATTATCCTGGGCAAGAAAATTCAGGTTAAAGACGTTATTTTAGGAGTAGAAAGTAGTGGCCTACACTCTAATGGATACTCACTAGCAAGGAAGATCCTCCTATCCAAATATCCGATCAACTTCCAACCCCGCTATCTGTCCAAGCCGCTGGGTCAAGAAATGTTAGTTCCAACTAGAATATATGTAAAGCCTGTTGTTGAAATTTTAGAAAAAGAAAATTCAATTCCGATTCACGGTTTGGCGCATATTACTGGAGGGGCATTTACGAAGCTCCTCCGCCTCAACAATAGGGTAAGATATAATCTAAGAAATTTGCCTTCTATCGGTGGTATATTTAAACAAATAGCAGTTGACGGTCCGGTCAGTCTGAAGGAAATGTATAGAACGTTTAATATGGGAGTAGGGTTTTGTGTGATAGCACCAAGAGAATCTGTAGATACAGTATGTAAGATCTTCGGTAAATACCGCATACCATGTGAAGAGATAGGTATAGTTGATGAAAGAGGAAGAGGAGAGGTAACTGCGATATTGGACCAGAAACAATACACTCTTAGCAATTAGAAGGATAATTTGATTACACCTTTGACATGAGGTGGCCCAAGACACACAAAACTCTATACAAAAATTAATATTCGTTCATCATGCCCTGTTCTTGATATTGGAATATGTCACAACGTCCAATTCACGATACTATTTTCGGTAATTTTACCTTTGACCAAGTGTGTAAGGAAATAGCTCTAGAGTTGGAAAGTCTGTCAGACCCTCGACAGAAAGACATCCTCACTATAACCAAGAAGTTGTGTTCTAAGCATAAGCTTTCTTCTTTACCAGGAAATCAGAAAATCCTAAAATATGTCAACCCGCACAGTAAGGTGAGAAAGTTATTAAAGATAAAACCAGTAAAAACTGCATCAGGCGTAGCGGTAATAGCCCTGATGCCAAAGCCATTCGCATGTCCCCATGGTAGATGCGTATATTGTCCTGGAGGAGTAGAAGTAAACGTACCCCTAAGTTACACTGGCTCAGAACCATGTGCTAAGTATGCCCAGCAGTATGACTATGATCCTCTCAAGCAGATACAATCTAAGATGCTGCAACTTTATTCCAGAGGACATGGTTTGGATAAAGTAGAATTAGTGATAGTTGGTGGCACTTTCCCGTTTTTCCCACAAGATTATCAGAGAGATTTCGTTAAGGCAAGTTTCGATGCCTTAAACAATTGCTCTTCTCGAAGTTTAGAGGAGTCGATGGAGATAAATGAAAAGGCAGGCACAAGGTGTGTGGGCTTTACCGTTGAAACCAAACCTGATTTCTGTAAAATGCAGCACGTCGATGCTTTGTTAGGACTTGGCGTCACGAGAGTAGAAATAGGGGTTCAATCTTTACAGGAAGAAGCATACAGGGCAGTTAATAGAGGACACGACCTATGTGATGTTATAGAATCATTCCAGATTGCGCGCGACGCAGGCTACAAAATTGTTGCTCATATGATGCCTGGACTACCAACTGCGTCACCGGAAAGAGATATAGCAGACTTTCACAGGTTAATCGAAGATCCTCACTTCAAACCCGATATGTTAAAAATCTATCCAACGTTGGTCCTGAAAGGAACTGGGTTATATAGCTTGTATAAACAGGGAAAATACCATGCTTATTCTCACGAAGATTATATCAGAATTCTGGTAGAAGTCAAGAAGGCCATACCTCCTTGGATACGAATAATGCGAGTTCAAAGAGAAATTGAAGATAAAGACATTATCGCTGGACCGAGGGAAGGGAATCTTAGGCAATCAGCACTGAAGCAATTAAATGATTTGGGTTTGAAGTGTCGTTGCATAAGATGCAGGGAAGTTGGTCTTCAAAGACGGACGGAGCTTCAAGATCAGGAGGTTTGCATGAATAGGATAAACTATGTTGCGTCAGGAGGACAGGAAGTTTTCCTTTCTTTTGAAAGCAAGGACAGCCTTTCAATTCTAGGATTTTTGAGATTACGAGACCCAGCCTTACCTCATAGAAAGGAAATTAAGACACAAGGCATTGCAGGATACGGCAGATCCGCAATAATACGCGAATTACATGTCTATGGTGTTTCTGTGGATATAGGATGTATGCCCGAAAATGACTCATATCAACATAAAGGATATGGAATAAGACTAATGCGAGAGGCAGAGCGTATCGCAAGGGATGAGTTTGACCTAAGAAAAATTTCGGTCATAAGCGCAGTTGGCACAAGAGAATATTATATGAAAATGGGTTATTTTAGAAACGGCCCGTACATGACCAAGAGCTTAGTATAAAAGTTGGCGAACCCAGAGATTGAAATAATTGGCAAAGGTACCTGGATGGACAAGATAGCTGACTCTCTCATTGGTCGCGAAAGCAAGCTTGGCAGATCAACAGGACTAATAAAAGTCGAAAGTGGGTTGGGAGCATCAGGTGTACCGCATATAGGAAGTATGGCAGACGCAGTGCGATCGTATGGTATTTCACTAGCTTTGCGGAATTTAGGATACAAGTCCGAGCTAATAGCATACTCTGATGACATGGATGGGTTAAGAAAAATTCCTAGGGGGTTTCCGCAGTGGCTTGAAAACCACATTGCAAAGCCTGTATCAAAAATTCCCGACCCTGAAGGAGATTGCCACAGAACGTACGGTGACCATATGACTGATTCGCTTCTAAAGGGACTAGATATAATAGGCGTGGAATACCGCTTCCAAAGTGCTGCTGACGCATATCGAAAAGGACTATTCGTCAAACAAATTGACGACATATTGATAAGAAGTAAAGTTCTTGGCCAGAAAATAGCAAAGCTCGTTGGACAGGAAAAATTTGTTGAAGCATTGCCATATTTTCCAATCTGCGATTCCTGTGGTAGACTATACGTTGCAAGGGCTGAAAAATATCATAGTGAAGAGAAGAAGGTTTTGTATACATGTATTGGTTCTAAGATCGGAAATAGTCATATACAGGGCTGCGGTCATGTGGGGGAATCTGATATCGTAAAAGGAAAAGGCAAGCTTGCGTGGAAAGTCGAATTCGCTGCAAGATGGGCCGCATTGGACATTAGGTTTGAGGCATTTGGAAAAGACATTATGGATTCTGTACGGGTAAATGATTGGGTTTCCAATGAAATCCTAGGGTATCCTCATCCTTATCATGTGAAATATGAGCTGTTTTTAGACCGAAGCGGAAAGAAGATAAGCAAGTCTACAGGGAACGTTTTTACACCTCAAAAATGGCTGAAATATGGAACACCAGAATCTATAATGTTGTTGTTTTTCAAGCGAATCGTGGGAACACGGGTTATGGGTTTGGAAGAAATACCCTCTTTAATGAATGAATATGACTTTTATGAAGACGTTTATTTTGATAAGATTATAGAGGAAAATAAGGCGAAAGTTGTAAAGATAAAAGGCATTTACGAATACGTAAATCACTTGAAACCTCCAAAGTATCCCGAGTCTCATGTTCCATTTGAATTTCTGGTTCAACAAGGATCTTTGTTCCCAATAAATGAAAGGACGGAAAAGGTATACCAACGTCTCGTAAAATATAATATGGCAAAAGAGAAGACTCCTGGTCTGGTGAAAAGAATAATTCTAGCTTCCAACTGGATTGAGGATAGAGTTTCTGATACGCGTCAGGGATTTGATAGAGCTCTAGGGGTAGATGAAAAGAAAGCTGTAAGTCAGCTTATAGAAGTACTGCAATCATTTAGGAATTCGGAAAAAGATCCGGAAACCCCGAAAATGGTTCAATCTAAAATATATGAAATTGCGCGAAGCAATTTTGCGGAACCAAAGAATTTTTTCAAGTTGATCTACAGACTTGTATTGAATACAGATACGGGCCCCCGATTGGGCAATTATGCAGTAGATTTAGGAATTGAAAGGACTTGCGACGTCTTGGCTAAGCACTTGGAGGATCCCTAAATTCATAATTGTTGTCATCGCGGGGGATCGCTCTGATAACAAGAGCGAGCGTGGATTGGTGAGATAACTAACAGGGATGAGATGAAGGCTTTCACAATGTTTCAATATCTTTTCTTGACAATAAGGCTTTCCAAATATACCCCGGCCTAATTAGCAGGATAATAGTAGCTCCACTTTTCGTGGAAACGAAATGATAGTTTTTATCTGGTTGGAGAACAGATAAGTGCACTAAATTGACACATCTATTGTGGTGAAAAGTATGGAGGTGCTAATATTTTCGCATGAATCGGATATGGACGGACTGTTTTCTGCGGCGATTGGATTACTAAGGTATCCACAGGCGCGAACAGTGTTTCTAGGATACGGGAAAGAAAGCTTCGAAACCATGGGGCATTTCGCTAATACGTTTAGTGCCTCTTCTCCCAGTTCGGAAAAACGGATAATAATAATTTGCGATTTGGGCCTAAATGAGGATCAATCCCTAATTGATTTATGTAAAGATTTCTTTTCAAAAGCTAAAAATGCTGGTTGTGATATTTTTTGGTTGGATCATCACCCCTGGGCTGATAGAGCCGTCGATGCAATCAGGCCCCTTGTTGAAATTACCTTGGATAAAACAGGAACTAAATGTGCGGCGGAGCTTATGTACGATAAATTATTGGTAGGAAATGAACTTGCAGCAAAATTAGCAAGCATGGCACACGCAATGGACTTTTTCACAAACGATCAATATCTCACTCCAATTTCAGAACTCATTGTGTATTATCGTAACAGTTCAATTCCCTCTGAAAAACTCTCATTTCTTGCAGTGAAAGTTTCTAAAGGAATTTTGTGGGATACGGAGATGCAAAATGACTATGCGATGTATATTCAGATTCAAGAGAAAGCGAAGAGGGAAGCTTACCAGACGATTCAATTTAAAGAAATAAATGGTAGATTCAAGACGGCTTTTATTCAATCTTCTCGATACATACAAAACAGCTTGTTTGCTCATGAAGTTTTTGAGAAGACCAAAACCGACATAGTGGTCCTTTATGGCACCGATGGGAAGGTAAGCATACGGAGAAACAACACCCAAGTATCATGCAGAAGAATTGCTGAGAACTTACCCGAAGGTGGTGGCCACGATTTTGCCGCGGGAGCAAAATACAATAGCGACCCATCGAAACCGCAGGCGATTATAAGAGAATTAGAGGCAGCAATATTAAAATCCCTTTAAGGTTTACAAACTGGTTCATAACCATCATGTATCTTTTTTTGAATTTGTTAGATGACGTAAGTCAACGGTCGGATGAAAACGCCCCCTATTTTCCTAGTACATTGGTATATCCTGCCAATACTATGAGCAACAAGATAGAGGAAATTACAAATGGACGAGCCCCAAATATTTGATTGTACTCTAACAGAGAATATTTCAAAATGTGTTGATATTGTAAGAGGGGGCGGAGTGATTGCTTTTCCGACTGACACTGTTTATGGTATAGGTTGTGATCCTTATAACGATGAGGCATCCAAACGAGTTTTTGCTATAAAAGGCAGACATTTGAATAATCCTCTGCCCGTGCTTACCGCAACAATTGAAGACGTGAAGGATCTTGCGCGTATGGATAGCAGAGCAGATTTGTTGGCAGGAAGATATTGGCCTGGTAGATTAACCCTTGTCTGCCCTCTTTTGGACTCTAGAATTTCGTCTGTAGTAATTGCTGGAGCCCATGAATCGATAGCCGTTCGAATACCGGGCAACAAATGTGCGGTGGAGTTGCTTAGCCGGTGCAGATATTTAATAGGGACGAGTGCCAACAAATCCAGCGAAGCGGCGGCCACGAATGTCGATCAAATACTTTCATCGTCTCTAATAGGAATTGATGCTATACTGGATGGAGGATATATAGTTGATGGAGGCATGGAATCCACGATAGTAGATTTATCAAAGCAAGGTCCTCTCCGCATAATCAGAGAAGGTGCTATAAAATCAACTGAGATTTATGACACGCTTTCTAGGGAGGGGCTCAGTTATCAAAGTCTTTAATTTAATAGCCTCTACTTTCAGGTACAGAGAAATTCAAGCCGAGCAAGAGTTAGGCGGCATACTCAATATGCTAGGAGATCCATTACCAGAAGTACACTCAACAGCAATCAGTGGACTTCTTATTGGTCGAACTCGTTTAGACCCATTGTCGATCCCACATATGCTTGTGCGTTTGCTAAATGATGAGCCTTGGATATTCAAATATGTCCAAAGGGTTATACCTATTCAGAAAGTTGTCAATACAGAACTAGACATGATAAGGGAGTGTGTTAGAGACATAGCATCAAAAATACAACCCTCAGAGACGTATCGAATTACGGTGGAGAAACGGCACAATACCATCAGCTCGACAGAAATAATCCACAGCTGCGCTTCCACAGTGGAACGCAAAGTGAACCTTGCTAATCCTGACTGGATAATCTTAATAGAAGTGATCCAAACCTTGACAGGTTTATCTATCATTAAGCCCTACCACATATTCAGCGCAGTAGCTGAATTGCGAAAACTTGGTGAAGGCTTTATTTCATAACAAGAGCAGATTGTTCAATAAGGTAGTCAGTAAGGAACCTGTAGTGCCCTGTCCGTATATGGGTTTGTTTATTTGTATTCATGAGTTCAAGAATATGATCCCTACTTTCTTTCCTGATCTTCAAAACAGAGTTGTCTATGTGAGGAACCATTTTTACGATTTTATTTCTTACATTAATTACCTTTTTTTTATCTGTAGAATAGGCAATAATTACAGCCGGATTATCTCTCTTTAGTCCGGTTCGATTCATAGCTAGGCTAATTTGGTTCGTCAATGAAAGTCGAAGCAATAAATCTATCTCTGGCTTCATCGAGATAGTTATATTTCTTTTCTGGCATTCTAGAGTAATTTTTAATACTCCAAGTAAGTGATCAATTCCAAATGCAGCCCTTGCGTTAATCGCTTGAGTGGTTACCTCTGTTTCGGAGAGAGTTCGAATTGAGCATATAAAATCTGTAACGTCTGGCACTTCTACCTTTCGAACACCAATAATGCAGACATATGTGCCATTGAGGTCATAGTAACTTTCAGCAGCTTCTCCGAGAAAACTTGACAAGCCCATCATACATCATTGAAATTTTTTTCCGAAGAGCTCTATGCTATGTTCAGTCAACACCCTTATTCCTGAAATTTTGATATCTAATGACTTATCCTCCATGGACTATTGGTACCACGGTTACAGTGTCACCGTTATGAACTAGTGATTCGTTAGTATCTAGTAATGAGGAATCCACTCCGTTTACAACCAGTAGGTGGTTATCTAGTCTAAAATTCGCTTTCGATTCTAAAGCGCTCTTCTCCAAAAAGGATACTATTTCATTTATAGACGCAGATTGTTTTTCAAACACTAACGATGAAAATCCCATCACCTTTTTGCAGTTTCCAAGTAGCCTAATCAATATCAAAAACTTGCTCTCCATTTAGTTCTAAATTAGCGTTAGGGGGATTTCTATGCGTTGGGTTTTTCTTCCGAAACTTCGCTAGACCTTTCTGGAACTTCTGAAGATGCAGCCTGAGATTCTTTTTGATTCGAATTTTTTCGCAGATAAGAAGTGATGTATCCTGCAATAGTATTCCTAAGTACTTTCGATCTGACAGTTGCTAACTCACTAATCAGTTTCTTGTTTCGTTCGAAGTCCTGAACAAACTTATCTGGATATCTATTTAATAGCTCAGTAGATATCCTTCGTACACGGTCCATATTACCTAGTCGACGGCAAGGTTATTTTATCTTTGTCATAATTTTTGGTTTACAAAATTGCACCAATTTGTGGCAAGCATTTGGAGTGTTTCCTCATACGACATCCTCAGAATCTCACTTGCTGACTTTGCAACGCTTGTCAAAAATGAGCTTGGCATAGCGGGAAAGTTACCAAAACAATGAGAATACCTATTCGGACCGTCAGTCTCAATCAATATCTTATCCTTATCAGTTTTTTTTAGCAAAACTTCCTTATCCTGGGAGTACAGCAGTGCTGGACCATAGGAGATATAATAACCTCTGTCCAGACACCTTTCTAATTGTTTCTTACTGCCGGAGAACCAGTGCAACAGAACGCCTGGGATTCTAAAGGTGCTCATCAGTTGCACTATATCGTCGAGCGACTTCCGGGAATGTACTGATATAGGTCTGTGGTGTCTCTCAGCAAGTCGCAGCATCAATTCAAACACCTCTAATTGTTTAGGGTAAGGTGAATAATTATCAAGTGTGTAAGTTCTATCTAGGCCAATTTCGCCTATTCCATCGATACTTTGAATATTGGTTTCTAACATACTACAGAATTTAGCGACATCCTCATGCTTTGCAAAACTGGGATGAATTCCAACAAATTGGGCGACTGTATCGCGGTGATCTGGGTGACTTAAGAGGCTAATGCTGCGTAATGAGGTTTGGTTATCAACGCAAACAGAACAGACCCTGATTCCCATGGTCTTAATGGTTGTCAGAATCGAATCAATGAAATCTGAAAAGAATTCATCTGTAAGATGAAAATGCGCATCAACTAAAGACAATCTGATTAATTAGAACCATGACTACCTTGCAATATAATCCTAAAGACATAAACGATAGCGAAAAGCGCCTGCCCAATATATATTGAATTACTGCATGTTACCTCCCATTAATGCCATTTTGAAGATGGAATAATGATTTGGGATCTGAGTCAATTCTCTAAAGCTGTAAATTCGCTATGAATATTACTCGTAAGAATCCGTCATTTTTTCTCTCAAGCAACGTTTAACACACACCAATTATATAATCAAAACATGTCCACTAATCCAGAACTAGGACTTGCTGCGATGTACCGATTCATAAAAAAGTCCGGTGCCGAAAGGGTGAGTGACGAAGCTGCTGATGAACTTCGCAAAGTACTTGAGGAGATGGCAACGAGGATTGCATCGCAAGCCCTGGATCTATCGGTACACGCGGGGAGAAAGACAATAAAATCTGAAGATATTCGTCTTGCAGCCAAGAATATACTAAAATTTTAAGTCTAACTTTGAAAGGATAGCAATGCTTGCTCGGCAAGACTTTTTATCTGCCCCTATGTCCTACCCTACAAGTAATCATGAAAATTAACGAGGGATCTTATGTTTTGCTCTTTCATACACAGAGGAAAAAATGGCTCACTAAGGCTGTCTATGAAAAAAAAATGCATACTCATTTAGGAATAATAGATATGTCATCTATTATAGGAATGGAGTACGGCTCAATCATAAAATCAACTGAAGGCAAGACCATATATCTCATTCAACCGACAACCTATGATTTCATCATGAAGTCTGAAAGGAAAACCCAGATAATCTATCCAAAGGATTTAGGTTTTATTGTCGCCCGAACCGGCATGAAAAACGGATCGATAGTTCTAGAAATTGGAACGGGTAGTGGAGCACTCACAACATTTATGGCAAGTATTGTCAAGCCAAGCGGACACATTTATACATTTGATGTAAACGCCGATTTTATTGCTGTTGCAAAACGTAACTTAGAAAAGGCGGGAGTAATGGAATTTGTAACTTCATACCACTACGACCCACATTTAGGTTTAGACATCAAGGATGCGGATGTTGCTATCGTGGACCTAGGAGATCCGTGGAGCGTTATCCCGCAGGTGTACGATTCAATCAAAAATAGCGGGGCCTTCGTTGCAATATGCCCGACTTTTAACCAGTTAGAAAAGACTGCAATCGAGCTAAGAAAAAACAATTTTGTAGATATTGAGTCAGCTGAGATTATTTTTAGAACCCTGGAGGCTAGGGAGGGAATGACTAGACCTTCTAACAGGATGATTGCTCATACGACCTATTTGATTTTTGCAAGAAAGGTTAGCAATCATCCGATTGATTTACCACAAGAAGAATATTTGACAGCAGAATAAGATAGGAGCCAGCCAGATTGTATTTAAATATCGAAATTTTGAGGTCTTGAAATGTCACGACTTCTCCCGTTTTGGCGGTACAATCTAAAATTCTAGTGGTTATTTCGTCTATGGGAGTATAACATATGTCAGAACAGGCGCATAAGAGTCATGTATGGGAAGAGCCCTTATCCTTACACTCCCAGTATTTGTTTTAATAATGACCTGTAATCAACATTTTCTTTTCTGCTTCCTGGTGAAGGAAGTTCGAAAATTAGCGGGATTGGACGTTTAGCTCTTATTTCTGTTAGCTGGTAACGAATTTCCTTACCTAAGTCATCACTAAGAAGGACAAGGCCCACGTCTTCGCCGCTTCCTATACTATTAATTTGCGAAAGCGCCTGCTTTGGTGAATCGGCAATAATGCCTTGGACACCTGCCAGTCGAAGGCTAGTGACAAAAACCCTGCTACCTATAGCAACTAGTCGCATTTACATAAGTGCACCTTCGACTTTCTTTTAATCGTTTTGAATATCTGATACCTATGGAGAATTTTATTACACATGCTCTATTGATATACTCAAAAAACCTCAGTTTAACAAGCATCATAGCAATCCCTTGTATTGAAGCTATTTTCATTAATGTCATCCGTTGAAGCGAAGATCCGAACTAACTTTTTAGAAGGAAAAGTGATGTCAGAAGCATTTTTATTTTGTGGTATTGATAGGTACGATGTAGCAGTGATCAGTAGGCG
>JBPCNB010000861.1:0-1224 GCA_051001675.1 Nitrososphaeraceae archaeon
AACATCAAAATCAAGTAATATTTCTCCTCTTCTCACTAGAGATTCATTGTATTTCTTCCAGTTCACATAATATGACTATAATAGGTTAGCTAAATGTGTTAGGAAGAACGAGTTAGGCAACAAAGCATTATTCCTCATATTATGATAGAATAGAAAAATTATTAAAAACTAATGAAAATAATGATGACAATAAAGACAATGAGTTAGAAAATATTCGTTCTCTTTACAAAGTTAATCATCGTATTTACAATTTAATAATAAAACAAGATCTTTTTTACTAGCTAAAATTAAAGATAAATAAATTAATAAATAAAAATAACGTTCTACATGTTAACGCTTGATTAACAGTAATAATTTTAATTTAACAGCATATAATTTTATTCATGAGAATGAATATTTTTCAATGTTTCATGAACTTTGTTTCTAAACAATGTCAATCCTATTCTTCCAGAGTATGGTTGTCCCCTAGCAAATGATTTAGCTAGATTAGTTACAAATTCCATATCTGTCTTAGGTGGCATTGGAGGTTCAAATGGATCAACATCTACCTCTACTATTACAGGTTTATCTTTCTCCTCCTTCATAGCTGAATGAATTACAGATTTTAAATGGTCCGGTTCGTCTACATGATAACCTTTTCCTCCACATGCTTCTGCAATTTTTACATAATCAATAGGAGTAAATTCTATCGCATATTCAGGATTACCAAGAAACGCCATTTGTTCCCAACGAATCATTCCCAACGAATTATTTTTTATTACTATGACTTTTATTGGTAACTTGTATTGTACTGCTGTAGCAAATTCTCCCATTAACATTGTAAACCCTCCATCTCCTACAAAAGCAACTGATTGTCTATCAGGATATGCAATTTTAGCTGCTATTGCATAAGGTAATCCACATGCCATAGTAGCAAGTGTCCCTGATAAAGAAAATCGCATGCCTTTTTTTATATTAATATATCTCGCTGCCCATATTGTATTTGTTCCACAATCTACAGAGATTATAGCATCATGTTCTAGTTCCTCTGAAACCGTTGCAGCAACGAGCTGAGGCTTTATTGGTTTATCTTTTCTAGTACTTCTTTCCTGTAATAGATCATACCAATCTTTCATTGCATCTTGTTTGGATAACAGAAATTCGTCAAAAGTCTTCTTTTTCTTCTTTTGCTTTAATAATGGTAGTAAAGTCGAAAGTACAAGTTTGGAGTCTCCTATTAAGCCG
>JBPCNB010000862.1:0-5632 GCA_051001675.1 Nitrososphaeraceae archaeon
TTTTCTTCCGATTGTCAGTGCTAACTCTCCCTCATAATCAAGTTGCTTCACAAATTTTGGACAGAGGATGTCATCTGTAGGGCCAATCAGACAGGTTCTTGGCTTGAAATAAATGACTGGCTCTGTAGGAGGGTTTCTGCCAAAACGCACCCAATTTGATTGATCGGTATAATTAAATGCTAAGCATATTATTTTATAGACTTCCTTAACAGGGGGAAGAATTTTGAATTCATTTATTGGATGGATAAATGACAGATTATCCGAAAGATCTACCACTTTCCGGAGACAATCGCCAAACAGGAATTTTTCCAGTTGCTTGGGCAGCACTAGCCCCGTCTGGTTTGCTATTTCATTACGAGTTATGGTCGTTCCATTACTACCTATTGCAATGAAACTTTCTTGATTTATCTCGAGTATTCGTGCTAGTCTCGTAGTAGAAAGACCTCCCAATCATTACTACTAAACCGCTTGATATTAAATCTCCCATGGTTGAAGCAAGAGCAATGACTTCAAGATATGCTGAAATCCATGTACAGACTATCCAATGTATATGAATACTGCGTACAAGGACAACAAATTATTGTAATTTTAACAACACGTCAATTATCAGTATCAAAGTTCCTATAGCTACTGAAGAAAGCATAAATGGAAATCCTATTCTGAAAAAACGATTGAACGTGATCAAGTATCCATTTTTTTCTGCCAATCCGGCAGCAACCACTCCGGCACTCGAACCTATCAGTGTGCCATTACCACCTAGGTTTGCACCTAATGATAGTGCCCACCAGAGGGGGCTAAATTGAAAATTTCCAAAAGTACCTGCAATTGTTGGATCCGCATTTAATGTTTGAATCATCGGAATCATAGTTGCAGTAAAGGGAATATTATCAACAAAAGCACTTGCAAGGGCAGATAACCAAATTACCATTATCAATGTAAACCATGGATCTCCCCCTGTTATACTAAGTGCAGTTGACGATAACAACTCGATGGTTCCTGCATGTTCTGCTGCTCCCACTATTATGAATAAACCTGTAAAAAAATCAGTGTTGACCAATCTACTTCATGAAAAACTCTTTCTGGTCGTGCCTTTGTAATGACCATAAGTAATGCTGCGCCTCCTAAGGCGATAACAGAGGGTTCGAGATGAAGAGATCCATGTATAACGAACAGCCCAACTACCAATAATAGAACGACAATGGATTTTTTTAACAAGACCTTGTCCTTTACTAATTTCTTTTCGTCCTCTTTCTGAAGTTCCTCAAAATTATGGACTTGTGATCTCAAGTCTTTTCGAAATAGAATTCTTAACAATACCAGAGAAACAATAAATGAAACAAATATGGTAGGCCCCATGTGAATTATGAAGGAGCTAAAATCAATATTTGCGGCAGAACCAATCATAATATTAGGCGGGTCGCCAATAAGAGTGGCAGCTCCTCATACATTTGAGGCAAGTACTTGTGCTAGGATAAAAGGAATTGGAGATACCTTGAACACTCTAAATACTGAGATAGTAACCGGAACCATGAGTAAAATCGTTGTCACATTGTCTATGAACATAGAAGTGACAGCAGTAAATGTACACAACATCAACATCAGTTTCCACAAATTCGCTTTGCTTGCTTTGCTTGCTCTAACTGCTACGTATTGAAAAATTCCAGTTTCTGCCAAGATTGCAACTATTATCATCATCCCAAGCAAGAGTCCAATAGTGTTAAAATCAATAGAATTTACTGCAAACTCAAAGCTTTCTTGAGCACTAAATAAATTAGTTGATATTCCAATTACAAGTATTATTGCGGCACCTAGCAATGCAATAGCAGTCCTGTGAACTATCTCAAATGAAAGAATAACATATACTGATAACAATACTATAACCGAAAATGATACAGAGAGATCCAAGTCCACTCCCAATGATTTCGGGAGAATTAGAACGCATGCAGAGAGGACAAATATAACCAGAATACCAATTATATTTTTCTTATTTTGTTTTGATGTCTTTAAGGAATGCAGAGTCATGATTACTTTTGGATAGTTTCTTAATTCATTAACTCATTATGGATTAGTAGTAAATATTATTCCTTTTACTATCGTCTTTGATTATCGAATGCAGACTTCAGTCCTTTAACAAACTTGCCGGAATCTGAAACCCAACCAAATACGCCACCCTGCATCTTAATTTGCTTTATTGCCGCCTGGTAGTTACCATAATCTGTCGCCCCGGTACCGTCCTTTAGAAGAGTACACCAGTAGCCATTGTCATTTGCTTCTCTCATTATTGTATGCACACACACATCTGTGGTGATTCCAGTTATTACCAGGTGAGTTATTCCTAGATTCTTTAAAATTAAGGGTAGGTTGCTTTGTCCAAATCCTCCCTTTCCCGCCTTATCCACTATATATTCTCCAGGAACAGGATAGAGATCATCAATTATATCCCAGTTCTTTTCTCCTCTTACCAACAATCGACCAAGTCCACCTTCTGGAATATCGCCAATCCCTACACCATCTCCTATGATCTTGCTGCGAAGAACCTTGTTGTATGGTGCATCTGAAAGATCTGGCAGATGCCCTTCTCTAGTATGGATTACCTTAACATCCGTACCCTTTCTTATAGTATCCAAAACGTGCATAATTGGTTTTATGGGAGCGGAAGTTAGTCCAAGATCATATCCCATAACATCAACATAACCTTTTGGACCGCAAAAATCTACTTGCATATCAATACTTAGAAAAGCTGTTCTGGCTGAATCAAATTCAACAAAGGCTATGTCTCCAAATCGTGGACAATCCTCAACTTCAACTTTAATTAGTTTGCCTTTCGGAGGTCCATAGAGCCAAGTTGGAAACTTGAAGGTATGTGTTTCTTTAAACTCTTCGTAATCCTTTTCAACTCTTTCGAGTACTTTATCCCTTGCAGCAGAAGATATGTCTTTATTTTGTGTTGTTGTATTTGCTGCACCAATATTTTTTCTGGTGTTCACTTTTTCTTATCCTCCTTATCTATACAAGTAGTATTATATAACAGCCATATGTTAAAGGTGGAACTACAGGAACACCCGTTTTTGCAGAGACTCTCTTTGCGACTTCATAACAATCTATAGTATCAACCGCTAATGGCAAATGCGGTCCGTGCTGTTCACATGCTGCGGTTGGAATAATTGCCATTTTCATAGTTTTTGTGAGTCTGTCTACGTCTTTCCAGGTAAGCTCTTCCCACAAAATAGGATTATCGTCTTTTGGGATCATTTGTTATTATCTATCCTGTAATAGTAGTCGGACTAGCACTTTTTATATTTGGTTTACATATATAATTAAAAAATGCATATATCATAAAATCATAATCTTTTAGACTATTGCCAACTTAATTTGCATATATCATCAAATTAGCTTTTTTTGATATATACTTGTTTTTTTCAAATTAATGATGCTAACTTATATGTTCATATGAATAAAAAGCTAATCATGCGATTTCTATTTGATTGTCTAGGAGTTACAAACAGTGATCACGATAAAAATGGTTGTATATTGTGTTTACATGGATACTGGATTATGTTTGCAAATGCTCACGAGAGGAAGAATGCAAATGAAATCCTCTTCCTTTAATATCTTGAATTTAACAATAAAAGATCTTTCAAAACTCATCTCAACTAGGGAAATTTCTCCTGTGGATTTAATTGAAGCTACGCTAGAAAGAATTGCAAGGTTAAATCCGGTGCTGAATGCGTTTATTACTGTTCTAGAGGATTCAGCAAGACAGGATGCAAAGAATGCGGATGAGTTAATAAAAGAAGGTAAGTACAGAGGACCTTTACACGGAATCCCGGTCTCTTTGAAGGATCTGATATATGTAAAAGGGGCAAAAAGTACTAGCGGTTCAAAGATATTATCTAATTTTGTTCCTCAATACGATTCCACTGTAGTAAAAAGGCTCAAGGAGGCGGGTGCAATAATTGTTGGTATGAATAACACTCATGAATTCGCGTGTGGCATAACCAACATTAATCCACACTACGGTTCATCCAATAACCCGTGGGACATAAATAGGATGTCTGGAGGGTCTAGCGGAGGTTCTGCTGTAGCTGTAAGTTCTGGAATGACACCAGTTTCAATTGGAACAGATACAAGCGGTTCTATACGTGTCCCATCCTCACTATGTGGTCTGTTTGGCTTAAAGCCAACATACGGAAGAGTGAGTAAATACGGTGTTCAGGAATTAGCTCCATCTATTGACCATATAGGTCCTATAGCTAGAAGTGCTTGGGATATAGCTGCAGTGCTTCAAACAATAGCCGGATACGATAAATTAGATAGCTCTACAGTTAACTTACCAGTACCTAACTTCACTAAGATCCTTTCGGGGGAAAAACCCAGTGAAGACAAGGAATCAAACAAATTCAAAGTAGGAATTCCAGTAGAATTCTTCTTTGATGTGATAGATTCAAAAGTAATGCGTGTTTTCGAAAAATTCGTCGATAGACTTCAAAGTTGTAAGGTATCAACATTCCCCGTACACGTGGAACAAACAGACAAGATATTTGATTCTTGGCGGGCCATACGACTAGGTGAATCAGCGGCTGTGCATGAGCAGTGGATTAAAACCAGACGTGGAGACTACGGAGAGAATGTAATAGTCATGCTTGAGAAAGGTATGGAAATAACTGCTGTAGAGTACATTAATGCTCATAAAATGAGAAAAGAAATAAGAACAGCATTCCTAGATGCAATGAAAGAGTACGATGCACTCTTGGTTCCAACTACAATCATTCCAGCTCCTATGTTAGACCAGTCTACAGTAAATATCAATGGAGATACTATTGAAGTATACCCGGCCTTAAGCAGACTAACTACCGTTTTTGATATTATTGAGTTACCCTCAATGAATGTTCCGGCAGGCTTTGTAGAAGAAGAAAAGAGCAAATTGCCAATAGGGATTCAGTTAGTGGGAAAACCTTTTGATGAAGCAACATTACTTAGAATCGCTCATGCTTATGATGAGTACTATCATGTTTTTGAAGAAATGACCCCTCCTACAATAAAACAATTACAATAAGAACTTAAGCTATTCAAAGGGTAGTGCAGTTGGTTGAATTACACACACTGCGGAAAGTGGCAAAAGAGTTGTAAAACAAATCATGTTGTACAATGATTTGTGGTAGACAGATGAAACAACAAGAAGAAGCGTTTGCCAAGTTACAGAACGACCCACGCATCATTTCTCTAATTCTTCAATGCATTGCAGAAATGTTAGCCTAAGAAAAGCATCAACATTGAATGAAACGTATGGGGTTCCAAGTATGTGTATGTTTCAAAAAGTCTGGAACTAGTAGCCTCTGCAAGGAATTTCTTGACAATCTATAAAGTTAGCCAGTAATAGTCTGTGGTCCAACTGAGTGATAAGCATTCATGTATATAACTAAATTTTATAAACCGTAAGTAGGCATACTAAGAAATATGGAGACGAAGACAATTTGTGGAGAGTCTCAGGAACAAAATCAAGCACACTTAATTCCGGATTTAAGATTCAAAGATATTGCTCCCAACTGGGCAGCACGTCTTGGAGCGGAAGTGGAATTTCCAATTTTCTTGTCGTCGACCTGGTTTAAATGGTTTAGGGAATTGAAGTATA
>JBPCNB010000863.1:0-4251 GCA_051001675.1 Nitrososphaeraceae archaeon
AGTGAATATTGTCAATCAATAATTTATGATGAGTTGAGCTCCATCGTCACCTTCCTGCCTTTCCAGAACTAAATCTCTTGAATTTCCACCTTGTTGAACGATATACTTCATTGTCTCGATAAGTATACCTCCGGAGTCACACGTTGGATCAAATATAGATTTCATAAACGATTTTATCATGAAAATTTTATTGTTGATTGTGCCAGTCAGTAATCAGGAAAGTCGAATCTTCGGAAAAGCTACCATTATCAAAAACGAGGAGAAACTCACAGCCTTCTTCTAATCCTTGGATAGAATGAGGAATACCAGGGGGAAAATACCACAGGTCACCCACACCCACATCATCTAAGAAGTTACACCCGTCTTGGTCAACGGCGCTGATTCGCGCCCGGCCATTGAGCATATATGCCCACTCAGCTTCCTTGTGCCAATGCAATTCGCGCACTCCTCCTGGAGTTAAGCGCATATTCACACCCGCTAATGTAGTCGCAATTGGCAACTCTCGTACTGTTACCTGACGTGCCTAGCCGCCCTCCTGAAGTCGATTGTGTGCCAAGGCGAAAGAAAATTTTAAGTTCGGGAGTGTGCCAGAGTCAGTGCTAGGTGGCGTAAGGATGTCAGGATTCTGTCGATCTAATTCTATATTGCGTGGACCCAGATCGGTGTCGCCTATGGAACCTCTCATAGGTTCTGGTACGGTACTTTCTGGATCCATCTTAAAACATTGCTCCTAGACTAGTTATAATAATATGAGCAATATCCGAGTTCCCCATTAAGAAAGGTAGTTCGGGATTGAAGATGTCACTATCATGATTAATCTTTTTTTCTTCAGAATATTTTTGAGTGTCCTCACACTTATACATCATATAAGTAAGCCAGACCCCCCGAATGATTTATAGTTACTGCAGACTCTGTTCATAATGCAAACTTCTTTTTCTTTATGACGGTCATTCTCCTTTTAGTTTTAGTCTTTATCAAAAGAAGAAAGGTATTCCACATTGTTATAGGAAGTATCCTTGGTCTTCTAAGCTACCTTTGTTGGTTTTCAACAAATGTATGGTGATCTTTTTTTCTTATCTCGACCTTTTGGGTCATCTCACGGACTGTCATGGGACGAGTGTAACAAGTTACTTGAGGAATTACTCGATACAACTTAGGAAGACTCTAAACAGCGAACTAATCTTTCCCTTTGTCCGTTAGGCTGACTGAAGCGTTTCGGGCCGTCAAGAGTAATTAATCGAGCATAGAACTCTTTGTCCGAAGGTTACCTTTAGGTCTTTTCTTATTCGCTATCTTTGGAGTCAACCAACTAGGATTACATCACGGTTAGCCACACGAATATTATAAATGAAGGAGATCAAACGAGCCTTAGGAACAGGGAGATGATGACGAAAAGTCAAAAGAGAATAAAACCACTAATTTGCAGGTTTTAGTCTCCTCAGAGCTCATACGATGATAATAATGGATCAAACTAGACTGTAGTGATTCTAGTTGTTTCGTGGGGTTTTAATCTATCCCAAAATGCACCTAAAATTAGGCCTAACAGTCCCCAGAATATACTCATGGTAAAGGCACTTGCGATTCTGAACCCTTGAACCAATTCCATAGGCACAGTAATTTCATCTGGGTTAGGCGGCAGAATGAAAAATGCTCCAACTATAATTGCTGCGTAAATTAGTGGAATGACGATAACTCGATTCTTATTGTTTGATGCGACACTGCCAAGTTTTCCATATATCAATGCCAGTCCTAAAGCACTAAATCCAGATATTGCAAGAAGGCAAATATACAAGCTTTCTCTGTAATATATGGTTTCAGGATCTCCTACAGCCGGTGGATTTGCTGGATATTTTAGTGCCGGAACCAAAAATAATACAAACCACATTATACCAGCTAGAATCAAGGTTTTCTTAATGTTGCTGTTTGAGTGGGGTAATAACAAGGACCTACTATATACAAACACTATCCCAAACAACGCCCCTAATGACATACCCAAGATAGTTCCAGCGGCTATTTCTCCTCCTTTTTGCCATAAACGATAGTTCTGCAGTTCAACAGAGTCAACAACTTGACCTTCTTTGATTACAATTTGTGTTTCGATGGAAATAGCTCTGTCAATGTATGGTTCCACAAGAGCTTGATTAATAGCACCTAGAATTGTCCCTGCAATGGCACCTGACAAAAGCGTTATTATGACAAAAGTAATAGCGTTCAAATTATCCTGCCGAATCTTTGAGTAATTTTGCCTTTACTGTAAAACTAATGACACGGAAATCCAGAAGCATGTCTCATGTCATGATAGAATTCATGCATCCATTTTGTATCAAAAGCCTCTTGTCCCTGAACTATACTGAATAGATGACCCTGGTCATATCCTACAACAAAAATCCCCATTATCAGAATTCCCAATAGTATGCCTACCGCTATTCTGGGAGACACATCCATATTTATTGTGAGAAATACTCGTGAGGAAGACATATTTTATGCAGTTCATACATATTATACTGTTATATAAAGCCTAGGCTGGTTTATCCAATTCACAATACGATAAACTTTCTGCTATTAGGTAAAATAACGACACAATTAAATCTCATCTTCTTGTTATAGTATAAAAAACTCAATGTGCCCCTCGTTAGGAGTCTTCAATGGTTTTGTAATAATTATTCTCTTACTAGAGTTATTTCCTTCAATATGGTGCATGCTTTTAAGACATTGCAGCTCATAAAAAAAGAGGCCATATAAGCAAAGATCTTTTGTCTAGAGAATTGGGACTTGGTGAAGGTTCTATTAGGACACCTATAGGACATCTTCAAATGAACAATATGATAAAAGCCACTAATGCTGAGGTTTGAATTGATTCTATTGCCTAAAGTTTCCAGTAATAATTGAGCTTTACATATTGTCATATGAGTCATATAAGCCTCATAAACTATTTTACCCAATAAAGTCAAAAAGTATCTGCTGTTCATTCTTCTTATTAAATCAGCTTTTGTCACTTTTTATATTCTTGAAGAGTACTGTTTTGTGGTAAGCTTCTTCATCATTTTCTTCCGTATTACTCAGTGATGGCGATGGTAATTACAATTTAATGATACTCATTTTTAATCTAGAGAATGCAATACTTAGCATCATCCTCACTGCTAAGTATTATATATGCTAGTCACTACGGTGGCAACAGATGAATATTGCACTGTCCTAATTGTTCAGCAGAAATGCAATTAATGCAAAAGTATGAAGTTGATATTGACTACTGTCCCCAGTGTAAAGGCGTATGGCTAGATAGAGGAGAAATGGACAAAATAGCGAATATCCAGAATAAGTATGAAGATGCACATTATCAGAAATATCACTATGGGAGAAAAGAATATGATGATGACGACAATGATGACGACAATGAGGATTACTATAACAGACGAAGAAAGAGGGGCTTCCTTGGCGATCTATTTGATTTTGATTGATTGAAAAAGCATATTTTACCTAAGATTAACCCATTTGAAATGTATAACAGAGTAAATTGTCTTCACAGCGTTTTGGATCAGACCTATTATTACGTAATTTTCCATCCACCGATGGTTCCATGTAATCCCATGCTGTGGCGTATATTACAAAAAGAAACCTGTCCATCAGTAATTGAATTTATTACTAACTACAGTAACAGAAGTAGACAGCTGCTAGTGACTTCTGAACTAACTTATCGAATAGAGAATAATCACAGACTTGGTGACAACAAACAAGCAAGAAATCAATCCCCTAATATATAGAGCAAGAATTGCTAGGTTAGCTTCAGCGGATTCTAAAGCAATACCACACATTATACCCTGTAGTATTTGCCTTTGATGGAGAAAATACGATATAAGAAATGGTGAAAAGCGCAAACCACAAAACCAGAGAAACCAAGAAGAATAAAAAATAAGGAATTAATCCAGCTGCCGCATTACTTATAGATAAATTCCATGAAGATTGAATTAAACTTCTCTTCATCATGATACAGTGAGAGGCAGCAATATTAGGCAAGAAAAGAGGATATGATAAAGGAAAAAACTAGAAGAGGAGGACAAAATATTGAAAACAGCTCATAAATTTTTATACACAAAGTACCCTCAGTATGATCATACTGGCTATTGGAAAATTATGTATAGTGTTATATCCACAAGATGAAATTTTGGAGTATGTTCTCCAAAGAGAATAAATGAGAGAGTATCATCCCTCCGGTTGTTAATATTACTATTAGCTATTTTTTTATTATTTTTA
>JBPCNB010000864.1:0-4049 GCA_051001675.1 Nitrososphaeraceae archaeon
GGAAGAGAATCAAAGGCACTGATTGGATCGTTTATCGCTAGTTGTGGTGCAGTGAAGGCTGGTGTGAAGCTATTTGCGGGCAGGATGTCAGAGAGGTGGGGAAGAAAGCGGATGCTGGTATTAGGATGGTTGTTTGGCTTACCTGTTCCATTTATCTTATTGTTTGCTCCTGATTGGAATTTGATTATTTTTGCCAACGTATTGCTTGGGATAAACCAAGGCCTGGCTTGGTCTATGACTGTTAATATGAAAATTGATTTGGTAGGAAGGAAAAGAAGAGGACTTGCATTAGGGTTAAATGAATTTGCAGGGTATGTCTCTGTTGCACTAGTAGGATTTATTACAGGGTATTTGGCGGCAACTTTTGGTTTAAAGCCATATCCCTTTTACCTTGGTGTCGCTTTTGCTCTTCTTGGTCTTTTAATATCCTTTCTTCTAGTCAAAGATACAAGGAAATTCACTTTATTAGAAATAAAGGAACAAGAACAAGAAGATGAAAAGAAAAACAATCAAGATGCAGCCACAGAGACAACAGTCACAACCAAATCAAATCTTTCCTCCCCATCCACTAAGGAAGATAGAGTAGCAAATCCAAGTTTCATGCAAGTTTTCTTGATAACATCTTGGAAGAACCGCTCATTGTTATCTGTCAGTCAAGCAGGTCTTGTAAATAATTTAGTATTTGGTGTTACATGGGGTTTGTTTACAATTTATTTTGCTTCAATAGGATTTGGTGTAAGCGATATTGCATTCTTGAAGGCGTTACATCCAGGAATTTGGGGTGCTCTGCAACTTGTGACAGGGACACTGAGTGACAAAGTGGGAAGAAAAATACTGATTTACCCTGGTATGATTGTTCAGGGCATAGGAGTTTGGATAGTGTTGTTATCAGCAAATTCGTTTATCGGTATTATTATTGGCATGTCGTTTCTTGGTATTGGAACTGCACTTGTTTATCCTACTTTACTTGCGGCAATTAGTGATGTAGCACCTCCAAAATGGAGGGCGACTTCACTTGGGGTTTATAGATTTTGGAGGGATTTAGGATTTGTATTTGGCGCTATAGGTGTAGGATTTATTGCAGATTTATCAAGTAGTAGCATTGCGATTCAACTAGTAGCATGGATTGCAATAGCGTCCGGTGTTTTTGTTCTTTTGATAATGAAGGAAACCAGAAAGCCAATTAACCAAAAGTAATACTTGCTTTGGATTAAGATTCTTTAGGAATATCTCTGACTCAGCATCTTCATAACCGCTAATTTGGTTATTTTATTTAAAACAGTCATATTCGTCAATATCCTGTTTCGTTGTTAGAGCAATTAAGTTATTAATAGATTTAGTATTAAACAAAGCCCTCATATTGTTGCCATGCTTCAAGGTAACCTATGAAGCAGCATCATACAATAGAGATATTTTTCTGCTAACTGTCCACTATGCAAACATATCATAGATGATATTGGGATTGGCAAATGTGAAGGCTGCAGCCAGACAGTTTATGATGTCAACAATATGACAGAAGAGATTAAGTTGAAGATGAAAGATTATGGCGTAAAGGCTGTGCCTACTACAATTATTGATGGTAAGATCAAAATTGTAAGGATTCCTGACTTTCCTTGGATATGTGGAGAAGACTTGTATAGGAAACTAAAGCAGGAATATCCATTACGAAGACGATACGGTCTAGTAATCGGCCGTAGCAGTATCTTAAATTATGATACTAAACTAGTGTTTCCTGTTACCCCATTTTCTCATCCATTGCAGCATACTAACGACTGATTCAACAAGTTCTTGTCCTTTGGCAGTCAATGTATATTCGACTCTTGGTGGTATTTCATTATATCTGTGTCTCTCTAATATGCCACCGCTTTCTAGGTCTTTGAGCCGAATCGATAGTGTTCTTGTGCTGAAGCCTTTCAAGGCCTTTCTGAATTGTTTATGTCTAAGAGGGTTTGTTGTGCAGCATAAAGGGATTAGTATTTCAAGTGTTCCTCTTTTTGTTATTAAATTTCTTAATCTTGCAGTTTCTGACATTAGCAATAAGGCATCATAACCTTCGAAATCACAATTTGCGTTTTCCTGTAGAATAGGTAGTTCTTTTAGTTTCTTCTTCATAATAGTTTCCATATTTGCACTTAGTGCAAAATGTTACCCCTGACAACTTAAATAGTTTTAGTTGTAAACAATAGGATATGCAAGAACAAAAGATTAAAGAAAAAACAAAAGAAAGATATGGAAATATTGCATCAACAGGAACTGATACATGCTGCAGTGATACATGCTGCACACCTGCTTCTGAATCACTTGATAAGAAATATATGCAAGCAAAGAGGTGACGACCAGATCTACCAAGTTTAAGATACCTGATTGAATTTTAGAGCTTGTATACTGCTTAAAACCTTCCTTCATTTTTCATTTTATATTAAATGTTATCTTTTACAACTACAATCGGCAAAGCAACTCTACGACGCTAAAATAACATACATAAGACATGGGACGAATATCTCCCTTATGAAAGAATGCTATTATGAAAATAGGATCTTGTATTAATAATAGTATTCCTCATAATGCTTCTTCAAACCGTAATTTGAAAAATTATCAATCAAAAGCTGTTTTTGATGGCAAGTTGTTAAACTAACTACAATACTATTATTATAGTGATGACAATCCATTCTGAGACGTTGCTCAAGTCTTAAATAATATAATTTCGATCTTAACAGTATGGGCCTTAGAAAAGATGAGAAGAGTTTTCATACCACATATGATGATAAAACATTGGAAAATATGAAACGTTACTATGGTCTTGATAACAAGGATGAATTATTGAAATTCATTAAAAGAAATCAGCTTGTACGCCTTGATGAAGTCGACACGTCTAAATCAAAAAGTCAATAAGGATCATAATGACAGCCCAGTATTAGCACAAATACCGGAAACCTCTTCTTCTACTACAACCCCTGGTCTTTCTACCATCCAGGTTCAACAGCTAAAATATTTAACGATAAAAAATAACGATAACGGTTTCTTCTTTCTTCCGCTGTTGGTTGTTGGCCTGCTTGAGTTTCCTTAAATATACTCATGCCACTAGAACTTATTGGATATTGATCTGAAGGAGGGCATTCCCATCCAGATATTGCACGCCTCCCCTCTTATCGATTCTCTCTAACACATACATTCTGCTGCTATCTTTATATTCCAGTTAGACTACATAACCTTCACAGAAAGCTTTGGATAAGCTCCACACAGATGAAAAGATTAAGTTGTTAAACAATAAAAACCAAAAGATTGCAAAAACCGGAAACAAAGGAATTTCGAAATTAGCATTGCATTTTGATAGTCTAGAGCATGGAACTGAGGCGTTTATGCAATGGTTATGTTCCGACGATAAACTGTCTGCTTCAAGAAATCCAATTATCTTAAAGCAATTCGTGGACAATAAATATACCGTTCTATACGATAATACCCTTGGTCAGGATGTCATAATTGAAACACATGATGGTGTTCCATTTTGCAAGACTTGTAATGCAGACGACTGCGGACACGTGGGGTTCACCATACTCCTTGAACAGAAATTCGAAAATGACGGTTCCGTATTAGATTAATCATTATCTCATATCCAGAATAATATCTTAAAAAATAGATATCATTTGGCATTTATAAGACGCATCTAGCTTTTTGTCAAAAAAAGCTATTTACAAAATGTTATGGAAATCTGAGGACTCAGTAAAGAGATTATTACGATAAATGCAAACCATTTAACAAATGAGCAAAAGGGTCGCTCTATCTATTAGTCTGGCTTTTGTAATAGTCGCTGGGATATTGCTGTTAAAAAAACTTTTAACATTGCCTAAATGAATCTCTATGTATAGACATATTGTATTTCGTCAATTTGGACTTTAACGTTGCACGACGATTTCCTTAACGCATATTGTTAATATCGATAGTTACTCTCATATCTTATGGAGCTTCAATCTTTAAAGATAGAGGCATGCTGGAAATGACAGTAGTCTGGAATTACTTGCAACAGATTATGCATTCAAACTATCCGCAGG
>JBPCNB010000865.1:0-3437 GCA_051001675.1 Nitrososphaeraceae archaeon
TAGCTATTGTTATGGTTATAGATTAGAAACCTGTCAAAGCATCTCATAGCTTTCTCTGCTTATCCCGCACACAATCCAAGATTCAACCATAATCTGCAACTAGAGATAGATTGTATTGAATGGGCTCCTAAGAAGATAAAAGTACAGGCTAGGCGACCTATTCAAAACGTAAATAAATAACATACTTACATATATTTTGAATTAAATAGTTCCAAACCTTAGTAAAGCTGATGGTCTTCAAAGTCATTATCAAACACCCAAGTGTAGATGATGATGAACACACATATTATGGAGTAGTCTTTCCTAACCGAGACATAGGTCAAAAAAAACGACTTGAATATAATCCACCTAGTACTCTAGAGGCGACATTTACTTTTGACGAGGATAAAGTAAAACCAGGAGAAAATTTTCTCGCTATACTCGTGCCAGTTAATGAAAGTGAAATTACCGGAAGCACATGCAGCAAGATTGCATGCAAGATGGGGACGAACTCGAAAGAATATAAGCCAGAAGTAGTTAATTTCCCATAACAAAAAGCAAATAGTCTGTCTCGCTCATTTTCTATTTCTTCCCGCTCTCACTGCAGTAACTTTAATGATTCGGAAAAAAGAAAAGACCAAGCCATTGGAAAGATCAGATACTGACGACTTGTGGATATAGATTGAAAGTCTTCAATGGGTTCTATTTGCTATCTTTGCTATAAAGATTGGGGATATGGTTGTGATTTAGGTATGTGTCAATCTACACCCTACTTCCACTCCCAAGATTTAGTAAAGCAACTATCCGTCTCATCTGCCTCATATTCAAATACTCCTACCATGTTGTTGAGAGGCGACAATTTTCCTCCCTCAGATGTTGAAGGTGTTCGCAAGAATATCGAACCGCGGAAACTGACTTTTCCTGGAGCCGTGAACTTGCCTATTCCTTGACCTGTCCACGTTGCAAATCCCTGGCCATCTTTGGTGGTTATTATCCCCTGTCCTTCACCAAATAATACTCCTCCTCTTAGCACAGACTTATAAGTCCCAATATCTGTGCATGCAATTCCCCTATAGTTCCCCTCCATTGCGAAAGAAGTTTCCATTTTGGGTATCTCTGCATCCAGAACTCTTTGACCAGTTATTTTGCCTCTAGAATCTTCGATTAGTTCTCCTAATGCCATAATGTCGCTATTTGAGAGAATCATGTATTTAAAGAAAAACCAAGGATTGAGTCTCCTGCGGTTTATTCATTTTAGACTACAAAATTACAATGCCTACTTGGCCATTGACGGCTTGGTATTCCATATCAAGATATCTTCAATCCATGGCGTAGTATAGCCAAATGTCAATCCGCTTATACCTCGTATTCATGTGTACAAAATTACACCTCCAGGATAAGTCGAATATTTAGGTTTTAAATTATCTATTAACTACCCGATGCCATAATATGCTGCATCAGCCATGTGTCGCACCCATCTTATCAATTTTCAATTCTACATCACCATCATATTTCGGCTTGATTGCTAATTGTGATGGAGTATAGATCAAATGCTCTTTAGTAAAGGATGACAGCTCGTAATCGTTTGTCATAAATAGAGCATAAAACGGGCATGCATCTACACACAAGCCACAAAATACACATTTTCCAAAGTCAATTTGTGGCATAATAGCCTTCTTGTTATGTTTCCACTGCTCATCGACTTTTACCATCCCTATTGCTTCTGCAATGCCTTCGCATGCAATCGCGCATAATTGACAGCCAGTACATTTATCATGGAATAGAATATGTCTTCCCCGATACCCTGCAATGCCTACTCCACGCTTTGGGTCAAACTGGTAACCATCACCTGTGAACTTGAGTTTCTGTTCTGGATATCTCAAAGTAAACCTCTTTATAATAAGATGCTTTGAACCTGATTCTATTGCTTTGAGAAATCCAGCTGCAGAGCTAGTGCTCTGAATAGCACCCGTAGTGTTGGTACGTGGGGTAGTGCTTGTCTTGTCTTTTGTATCTGGTAATAAAGATGGTGTCATATTTCGTAATTCCGATTTTCTTATCTTTGAATGTTTATCGTTACTGACTTATTATGCTTGTGACTAACGAATCCAAAACTACAAGATCAAGTTAATTAATAAATCAATGAGTGAATGAACAAAAGCTGCACATAGCTTAGCAAAGACATCATATAGATGTTTTTCCGTACTAGGAAATCATTAGTTTTTGGAGATTTGTGATAAAAAGCATGTAGTTCTTCTCCATCGTATGTCAAACAATTCTATTTATCCAAGCACAAACGCGACAATGTTGTGCCGAAGTAGCACAGCTCGTACAAGAGCGGTTAGCCGAGATGGGAAAATTCTTATAAATAAACGCGATTTGTAATATTCTATGGCTCGTATTCCAGTAGTATACTTTAAAATTTCTGCTACACTACTGCTAACAGGGATGATAACAGTTGCAATGGAAGGGTTTTTCAGTGTTCCTTCTGCCTTTGCACAAGCTGGTGAAAATATGACATCTCCAATGATAGAATCAACAAGATATCATCTAAAGGCAGCTGATGGGTTGTTAATGGAAGGTAACACAGCGGCGGCACTTGATCAAATAAACCTAGCAGAGATACAATTATCGTTATTGAATATGGGCTCTCAGGAAACAACAATGAATCAAACAGCAGCGATGGAGTTTATAATTGGAGGATCTTTGTCAAGTATGAAGATGGCAGCAAACTGCATCATTGATACTCAAGCAATGGTTAGTTGTATGCAGTAGATGATAAGAAGTACTGTCACTAGGAACAAGTTAAACTTCTAAACACCTCTGGGAAAACTAATTCTTATCAATACAACTTCCCAACATGATTCTAAAGTAATTCGTAATTATATTTACGAGACTTCAATACACACGCCTCTTGGGGATCTTGGTCCGAATAGCTGAATTGACCCTTATTTCTTGCTTTTCTTCTTGTACCTTCTTCTAGGGCTGCAAACTTTGGGTTATATCAACCAAGCAATATTGAATTTCCGACAACTGTTATAGAGCCCATTGCCATCGCTAACCCGGCAAGCATAGGAAGCCAGCCAACCAAATATCCCTACAGCCAAAAAAACCATGAGCCTAAAATGTCTCGCCAATAGAGGATTCCCTTTTGATCAGATGTATCATTTATTCTCAAATTATTATAAAAAACGGCAGTACACCGTTTGAGTCGCTCGTAAACTGAGATACCACAGCAAATGTTAAGGCCGGATATCTTATGTCGTGAATTTTCTACTTATCACATCACCCTACATTTGCTACAAGTCTACATTTTACTTGCTTGAATATACAAGGTTTCAGTGGCTTATCTTTGATGCTGCAGGCAGTAAAGTGCCATCCCAGTTCAAGTGCTAGATAGCTAACCGCAAATCCAAGCGTGATATACATGATCAGATTTAGATTTTCTAACATAATGA
>JBPCNB010000866.1:0-6393 GCA_051001675.1 Nitrososphaeraceae archaeon
AATGGTCTTACTCCATCAGAGATGTTTCTGAGAAGATTAATTACAGCCATCATACATACTAGGACTAAGCAGCAAGTGTAACCCATGTAGGTAATCAAAAATGTAACCGATCTGTGTAAGTACAACACTTAGTTAAGCAATAGTTATGTAGGTTATATTGGTTAGGTAACCAATAAGCCATACCGACGCTCGTTCTGATGTTGCTGGACGATAAGCCATATCTGAACTCTCAACCAAAATATTTCCATCATCAGTATCTATTTCTATTATTTTTGCCATGAAAGGACGAATTGTTACACGTATAAATCATATTTTATTCATATTTACATATAATGGTCAAGAGAGATATAAAAGAAGGTGTATGTGGACAAACCTCTTGGAAGTAAAAAATTAATGAGAAATAGACTGGTTACGTCCAAGGAATAAGTAGATGAAGGAGGTCGTACATGTACACCATGATAGTGACAATTAGTCTTACTAATGCCTTTTACTGAACCTGAATTATCTAAAGGTGTAACTTGTACGAATTCAGGCCGCTGCTACTCCTACTCGCTCACTTGAATTTTACGTTTAATTTATGTTAATAATTCTACCTCTATTCTTTTAATAAGCTTACTTATTTCTATTGGTTTTCGCATAATATCCATTGGAAGAAGGCAATCTATTTCTAGCGATGGAAATTGTTCTCTCAATGCATTGTAATCTACATCGTATGCGCTAATAAAACAGACCTTGACTTTATTATCTATTCTTTTTATTTTTTCATATAATTCAAAGCCATTCATATTAGGCATCTTCATATCTAATAGCAATAGATCATAGGAATTCGGTCTGTAGTTGGACAAAGCCACTAGAGGGTCATTGTATGTTTCAACTTCAAATAACCCGCTGTCTTCTAAGGCAAGGCTAAAGGAAAGGGTAATATCCACTTCATCGTCGACTATCAGAATCCTTTTCTTGTTTCTATTTTCTTCTTCTATTTCTTTCACATCTGTTGTCAAGTTATCGTCACCTATTTTCTGTAGCACACTTACCAGTACGTCTTGTCTATGTCGGTTACATTACTATGTTTGTAGGATCACAAACTTCTATACTGTTATTCCTTGCTCTATTATCGGTGTTGTTGTTGGTATTATTGATCTGCTTTCATAAGACGGTACACACATCGACTTCATGAGAATGTCTTTGATTTGGTGATTGTCTATCAGAGTGTCGATAAGTTGTCCTAGTTCTCCTTCTGGAAGGCCAGACTTAACAGAAGCAGACATTTCAATTGATTCTATCGCCTTTAGCTTCCAATGGTAAGTAAGTGCTTTACCTATTGTCAATTGGCAATCGTAGACTATCTTTCCTAACAGAGTAAGGAAATACTTTCCTTTGTGCCTTTTAATCAAGCCAGCATTTAACATACCAGAAACTCTAGAGTAGTATTGCTTTGTGGTTAGATTCATTTCTTTTCATGGGATGTATTTATCTCCATTCGCCCCCGCAATGCTGTTGAAAAGTGTCAGTGCCTTATCATCTGAGATCTTCTTTAAGATAGAAGTTATCGACGGCAATGTAGTATTAGGATTTTCCATGTACGAACACTCGTGTAGATGCTGGACATTATAAAGGGATTATAAGCCAAAAAGTTCAGATAGAAACCACAATGGGGCTAAGACTGCCTTAGTTCCCATTTAATGGCCCTTAGTCAATCTATTGACTTTTATTACGAACCTAGTAAGTTATTGATTGGATTAGGTCATAGTCTTTTCGTGACTTGTCTTCTCTATTAATCCGCAATCAAGTTATTGCTATCCTATTTCTTTGTAGCATCCTTACCAGTTGTCCAGTCTACCTCTGTGTTTGTAAAATAAGTATTTTGTTGGCTCACGATCTACTAAATTGTTACTCTTTGCCAGGCATCGTTGTTGCTGATATTATTGAGCTGCTTTCGGTAGCAGGGACATGAATCGACTTCATGAGAATGTCTTTGATTTGGTGATTGTCTATCAGTGCATTAATCAATTGTGCTAGTTCCCTTTCTGGATTATCAGAAGCTTCAATCGATTCTATCACCTTTAGCTTCAAGTAGTAAGTACGTGTTTTACCTATTGTCAATTGGCAATCGTAGACTACCTTTCCTAACAAGGTATGAGAATACTTTCCTTTATGTCTTTTAATCAAGCCAGCATTTAACAAACCAGAAACTCTAGAGTTATTTAGGTTTAATTGGTTATGTGTTAAAGATATTCATTAGTTGTCTGGTTCGTAGTTTTTATGCATTATAAGAAACCATATTGCCAATAACGGGCTAGGATTTTAAGGATATGTAATCTTAGTTGATAGAATCTACTGGTCGATTCTGAATTATTTTCACCACATAGTTTGTTAGTTCATTCAATTATTATTTAGGCAGTTGTTGCTGGTATACTTTTTCTGGCTTTATCTTTAGAATTACTCTCTTTTCATTTGCTAAACGATAAGGATATTTATCCATACCTAAGTACTTTTTTGCAAGCGTGTCAGTATGTTCGTCAGCGCCTTTGGTAATTTGCTCAATAACCTTCCCCCTAATTGAAAACATGTTATACGGATCACTCTAGTCAGCTACGGAAATGGCTACCCTTGGATCTCTAGACACGTTCTTGTGTTTTATTCTTCCTTCAGCCGTGTTGATCAAAATGCTGCCAACTTTTTCAATGTCAACCCGTGTCGGAGTAACTTGTGGCGAGCCATCTTTCATCAGTGTCAACAAATAAGCAAAATTTCTTCCATTGAGCAATTGAGCTACAGGTTCTGTTATCTAAGTCATAGTATTTGATACTATGAAGTAAAGGACATATCTAATAATGATTATGAATGTTATGTTGACATATGATTTTGTTATGGGTTATCGGTAAAAACTAGTTGTAAGATCTAGACTACTTGTTGTTCTTCAATTTCGAAAATTATAGTAACCAATCTATAGCCTTCCTTACTCTATTCTTGTTATACATTTCAACTGGGGCTCTTTTTCGCATTAAATACTATTTTTACAGGGTTTGAGTGCTATTCGCAAGGATTAAGCATAATCTTGAATTTTTTTCATAATAATTTAATTAAAGTTCTGCTATACGTGTGGCAATTTGTAATAGTTTAATAGATATACTGCAATGCCAATAGTATATTATGGTCAATCTTATTGTCGAATCATACAGGAATTCTACGGTAAATAGCATATTAGATGATATTGCAAAAAAATACAACATTGACACATCAAAAGAACACTTAAGCGAAGATGTCCATGTTCAAGAAGTCAAATTCAAATATAGAACATATGGTGAATGTATAAGAATCCTTTACAAGAACGTAGGCCATATGCAAGAAGCTTAGGCTCTTACTTTCATAAGTTTAATGTGCCCTTGTGTACAATTCTGTGGACCGACTACATGGGCGTGTAAAAGCTGCTTTGCTTTTTCCTCGGATAATTTTTCGGAAGAGATATATCCACACTTATCGCATGTAATAATGTAATTCCAGTTAACCAATTGTCATTACTAACCAGTATTGTTTAGTACTATTAGAGCGTACATCTAAACAAGGTGTTACGATCGAAACAGTTTATAATTCCACAAAAACAAGCGATTATCGTCTCATGAATAGGATGCATTCTTATTTCTTGATCATTTTGTTTATTTCTTTTACTAGCTCTTCGTTATCTATTGGCTTTCGAATAAACAAATTTCTATCTAATGCGCACTACTCTTTCTTTCTAAATTCTTGAAAATATAACTCACTTGCTGTAAGAAAACATACTTTAGCGTAGTTGTCTTTCTTTTTTATTTCGTGATATAGTTCAAAACCATCCATCTTAGGCATTTTTATATCAAGAATAACCAAATCATATAAACCAGGCTCAAACTTTGATAACGCTTCCTGTGGGTCATTAAATGAATCAACTTTGAATCCGTGATACTCTAAAGCCAAGGTGGAAACCTGAGTTAGATCAGGTTCGTCGTCTGCAACTAAAATTCTATTATTATCCATTGTTAATTATCTCCCCATCCACCTTGGTGGCAGTAGGCAGACTAAATGTAATAGTAGCCCCAGTACTCTTATCTTCACCGACATTGCTGTGCTCAGCCCATATTCTTCCACCAGGGGCCTGTATAATACCTTTGCAAATAAACAATCCTAAACCAGTACCTTGATTTGGCTTTGAACCATATTTTGAAAATAGCCTTGCAAAAATTTCAATACTTATTCCAATACCTGTATCAGTGACAGGTACAAAGACTCCTTTTTTCTATCTCCCTCATCTTGAATCTTTTCAAATAAATTAATGGATATTTCCCCTTGGTTTATAAACTTGATGGCATTACTTAATAGATTGGATAAAACCTGAACAATCCGATCTCTATCTCCTTCCACAAAAATAGGATTATAGTTTATCCATTTTTGTAATCCTCTATTACGGATGATACTAAATCACGTATGTTAAATTGTTCCTTATTTGGTATTAGCGTTTGACGCTTAATTCTTGTGACATCCAATATATTATCGATAAGTGTCTGCAGTCTTTTGGCGTTTCTTTGTATTATTCCCTATTAGTTCATCTTTTCTTTCTGGATAATACTTCAATAGACCACTGGTCCCAAGGAATAGCCTGGGTGGGTGTTTTCATTTCATGACTTAGCTATGTTGATAAATTCTCTTTGTATCTTATGATGGTTGTTCATTTGCTTCTCTCAGCACTTCATACAGTTTTGCTTGCCTGCACAAACCTTCGAAGATTGAAAGATAGGACGTTACTGTTGGTTCACTATTAGAATGAATGGACAATCCTATTGCTTCAATAATATTCTCTTTGGAATCCTCTGTCTTTTCCATTGCCAAAAGATTCTTTTCTATCGACGACAAGTATGGTAACTGTAGTCATTACAGTTTCTTTAAATTGAATATTACTAGGATGTATTTCGAACACTTTCTCCTTCATCTTGTTTGCTTGTTGGCCTTTTTTTCATCACTGCAGATGCTGTATTTTGTAGTTTTTGTTCGACAGCATCATTACTTGAAGTTATGATTGTAACATTTACGTTATTCTCTATGGCTGATTTCTTTAAAAGTTCTTTTGCACCTATTCGTTCTTCACGAAGAAAGGCACTAATTATAGTCAGCATTAGGAATATTTTTACTTTTAGCTTATATTATCATGTTTATGAATAAGTCAAGTAACATTCTTGGACTTTGAATTATGTCTGTGTTTTTTAAGTCAATACCTTCTTAAATTCCTCTTATCTTTTTGGTCTGCAGGTATTGCTTTATTCCATAAAGTCTCAAAAATATACTTATCTTTTTGGTCTGCAGGTATTGCTTTATTCCATAAAGTTTCAAAAATATACTGCCGCTGGTCGAGAATCGCTCTAACATTGCAATATATGACTTGTTGTAATAGAATTGCTTCCTGCAGGGAAGCCGAAGCGGTGTACTTTTTTTCAATTAGGGTCCTTGTTTATAGTTCATACAGTCCTTTCTTCAATACTTCCACACCCATTGCTATGGATGGCCAAGTATAGTCTGCACAGATATTCATAGAAACCTCTGCGCTGTTTAGGAATTTCATTATTGCTTCAGTAGTTTTCTAAAAGCCATAGAATACCTCTGTCTTCTAAGCGTCGGACGATAAGTTTAAAGTTACCCTTACTTTTAGTGGAAATCCAATAAAAATAAGAAAAAAATCCCTGGCTATTCTGGTGCCAGTAGATGAAAGTGAAATAACGGACAGTACGACTTCGGAGTTTAAGATACAAGAGAACTCTCCTGCAGCTGTGCCAGAAGTAGTCAATTTCTGATAATAAAAAGCAAAACAAAAATGTCCCCCCTATCTACTTTTTAGACGGTTCACAGGTCATATTGTTAATGAATAACTTAGTTGAGGGCCCCATTGCAATAGTTGAACCACCATCTGAAGATCCACGCAAGAAGAAAATAGATTTTGAAAGAAGCAAAGCAAGCTATATGAGTTGGCTCTTATTATAAAGTGGAATTGTTTTCAATTCAAGTATTATACATTTCAACTGAGCCTCCATTTTTGGAATTTTTAGCTTCAAATATCATTTCGACAATTTTTCCTGCTACGTCGTGAGGTTTAAGCATATAATTTCTATTTTGCTCATAATACCTGTAATCAAATTCCTTCCACATTTTTGTAGCTACTTGTCCAAGAAATATCGTCATTACTTTGATGTTATATGCATCAACTTCTAGTGCCAAACTTTCTGCTAAACCCAAGAGCCCAAACTTACTGGCACAGTATGATGATAGATTGCTAAAGCTTAACTTACCAGCACCAGAATTGACATTTATTATGACTCCTGACTTTTTTGCAGTCATATAAGGAAGAACCGCCTTTGCAAAAAGAAAAGCACC
>JBPCNB010000867.1:0-3017 GCA_051001675.1 Nitrososphaeraceae archaeon
CAATACATCAATCCATAGATTATATCCTTTTTTGATGTCTTCCTTTGAACCTTGTCCTTCTTTTACTTCTCGTTCATTATAACAAATAATATTTTGCAGTTGGTAAATCGAAATTAATTATTTTATATAGTTAATATAACTTATAGAATACTGCATTGTCAGAGTATAAGAACATATGTAATTGTTGATGTTTATAAAGGTCCTGAAGATATATAGACTATATCAAACCATGTCACCTGAAAATAAAGGAACATTCGCATCATTATTGGGATTTAGTTAGAAAATAGCTGATTGCCTGGCCAACTCAGTTAGTATTTGTTCAACAAAGACCGCACTGGTTCCAGGATTGGTTGTCGACACCTTCTCTGCAATTTATTTAACTATTTGACTAACATTGGCAGCGCCCGGCTGTGTTTGAGCCTGTAAGGGATTGAGACTGAATAGCAGGAACGGAAGTTATGCTTGCTACTAGAACTACAGAAATGAGAACGAAGAACAGTTTTGAGATGAAGGTATTATATCTCAATACGGTATGAAAGTGTTGCCTTATCTATTATAAAAGTACTCATATCCGTATTTGAATTGGATTAGTGCACTAGTTTTAAAGTTAAAAACTTATATTTAGCCCAAAATAGTTAGAGTTTTTTCTTTGCCGCTACCAGTTTCAACTGAATTCACAAGCGGAGACTCATCTAATGAGATACCTTTTGTCCCATAATTTTAAAGCTATCATGTAGCTCTTTTGAGCTTTAATCATTTTTTAGATATACAGAACATATTGTTATTAGAGAAATAAGTACTATTGCTAATCAAATATTTACAAGAACTTGATATTGAAAGACTCAGTAATGAGCTAATAGAAAATCTTGATTATATAACGGATGAGGAAATAGGACAGTTACAAAATAAAGCACAGCAAATAAAAGGAATATGCAAGGCAGCAATAGGTCATATAAGAAAAAGTCAGGAAGATGATGTTAAAAGACAAAGAAAGCAGATTAAACAAGTGGAAATAGTAAAGGCTGCAGCTATCGTGACTACTGATAAACAATCTATGAAGTATCCAAGTAATAGCTAACAAATACTACTAGACGCTATAACTTTATCCGTTGTCTGTCACACTTTGCTGAACATGATGGCTTTCTAGCTTTCTTCCCCTATCTTCCCGGTGTACCATTAGTTATAACGATCCCGATAGTTCCCAGGTAGCTTATAGAGACAATCGCAAAAGTGAAAATCCTGGCTGTTTACGAAATCTATCAAGTGCTGGAGTTAATATAAATCGTAACATTTCTGATGGCCTATCCTGGTTAATTGCTTTGTACTGATATGCAATATTAGTGAGTACTTGAAACACCTTATAGTCTTCTATCGATAACTTTGTAGATAGTACCCTTGTCAGCTTTTTGTTGTCATCGTTTCTCTTCGTATCAGTCATTCTATCATAGAGAAAGCTATAAGAAAGCTTTAAACCCTGCGGTAGACCAAGGTGGCCTACCTTCCTCTTCATACTGGTCTACCATCTCTACATTTCGGTCTACCTGCACCAAAAACTAGTCTAAAAGCTGGTCTACCTGAAGTCAATGGGGTGAAAAATGTTGTTTTAAGACTACAAAATACAACTATATGGCGTTGAGCTAAAGTTTAGTTCATTTGATGTTTCTTGACCGGCGAATCTGTTCTTTTCGCTAACTTAGTATCGCTGTGCTATGTCAGTGTCTATAAAGTCTTCTCTCCCTCTCTACATAGTGCCTTATTCATTATAACCCTAGAATATTTCCGCTCTATTCCCATGGTTTGTCGTAATATGTGTGAGAGACTAAGCTCCAAGATAGTAGTAGGCCAATCACACTATTCACTTGGCAAGAAGTATTGTAGAAGATGTGAACGATATATGTTCCACGAGGGTAGATTTTGTGCTTGTTGCGGCATGCAGTTAAGAACTACACCAGTTAGAACCCAGTACAAAGTAACGATGAAGCGAACAGAATAACAGGCGATACGCTAACAAATGAATATCATTTCTGACGATGATGTCCTTACAAATGAAATCCAATCTTGGAAAGGGTTTGAGTATGCTTTGCGTCAGCCAAATGCTACTCTCTTTAACAAAATGCTAACTGAATGTTTGGAGAATGAGGAATATACTGCGGCCTTTAAATCTAAATGACCACAGGATTCTGCGGAGTCGTTGTTTATGGTCATTTCGCCACAATTACTTGTGGAGACATTAAATCATTAGCAGTCAAATCTTAACTCTATCGATATTTGTACTACAACGCTTATTACCATTTAGAATTAATGCAACTTCCTTGTTAACTGAAGATAAGCCGAAATTTTAAGTGTCAATGATACACTGGACACGCCAGCTGGAAAGTTTAAGCAGGTCTCATAATAATACATATCGAAAGTTAGTTATTCCTATAATTTTTCCCATCTAACGAACATAATTTTAGAACTTACTTAAACTACAACTCTTAAGTCTATTGTAGTTGATTTGGAATGTGAATCTGAAGTATGAGTGATGATGACAATAAAATCGATACTCAACCTCTGGATACTATATGCACCTGCGATACTTGTGATCATAATAATACATTTGATTGTATCAGATTGCATTGCACTTGTTGTTTTGAAATATGTAATGCGATGAGGGGGAATCAAGAATATTCTGCATGATTTATACATTGCAGAATACAATGAGCTAACTATACGACGTTATTCAAATATTTTGATGTGCTATTATAATGTAGTAATAGAGGATAGACGTATGTGATAAGTCTCCTTCTCTATGGAGAAAGGACAAAAGCATACCAGGGATTGATATTTCCCATTTTTGATTCCTCTATTACTACTGTGTACATCTAGAGTAAAAACGGATTAGACATGGCCACTTAACAAGTTAAACGCTTTATTAAGCATATTAGCTTATTAAAATAATGGAACCAATAAAGCAAATAGCTGTAATAGCAGCATTTTCCGTTGGACTATTTTTTTCTGTAATATCAATCAGTTCA
>JBPCNB010000868.1:0-2042 GCA_051001675.1 Nitrososphaeraceae archaeon
AAGTAAAAGTCCGCTTCTATGAGGCGTCTGTTTACTAGGACACCTGACAATTCAAAAAATCCGCATACCGTTACAAAATGAAATCTCTCCTTGGAGGCGCCCGCATATTTTCGTTCGTATTCTTCGTAATCATTAGCATCAAAGTCTTCAAGAAGCCAGAGAATGGAATCTCTATGTCTGTCGTAGATCCCATAAAGTTCAACTAACGTATCGACACATTTCTTGTCAACCAATTGTTTCATAATATGAGTAGGTTACGCCGATTACTTATGTTTTAGCAGTCGTCATTTACAAATGAATGCTAGAACAATATGGCTTGTTTAGTTGTCATATACAAAAATATGCAGTTTACTCTAATTCCATCCAAATGTCTGTTGGAACTATTCGATAACTGACATTGTACTATTGAAGCAGAGAATCGGGTGACTCATCATCCCTCCGGGAAGAACATGACAGGAGTTTATTGGTTAAAACATTTTTGACAAGACCTCGGGTTTCTGTCTTAAAGATTGATCGTTTTAGATCCATTCTTGATGGGAATTCAGTGTTATTTTTCTTTGGCAAAAAATGTCATTCCTGTTAAAACTACCCTTATAATCTGCCTACAGACGAAGTGTGAAGTGAGATTAATTGCAAGTTCAAACTCAAACAGAAAAATATGGGCGTAGAACAATAGAATCTACTATTTCTATGACTACTATTTGCAATATTTAGATGATAGCAAATGGCAAATTACATGTAGCTGTTGTTACCTGTGACAATGACAAGATACTTAAAGTTGTATTAAACTTAACTGGAGTTATATTACTCAAGATACCATTTTAGGAAATTATACCACCCTTCGTAAATTGGTTTTAGTTCCTCTTGAATCTGCTCAACTGAAAGTTTTTGGTTCCTATCTTTTTCCTTTTCTTCTCTTAGGACGGTTAGTTGTTTTTGGAGATCTTGAAGCATTGAAAGTTCATGCCAAGTTTTCGTTGATTTATCAGAAGTATTTTTTATTTTGATTTGCGACTCTATTTCTGCAAGAGACTTCATGCTCATCGTATGTCCAAAGTAAGTATTTTAAGTTATTTAGATATTTCAACGCTTTGAGTTTCCAATGATCCTTTAGTGCGTTTCCTATTACCAACTGCACATAATAGACTATTTTGCCTAATGTAGTTAGATTATATCTTCGACCATATCTTACTACAAGACCTACTTCTATCATCTTCGAGACTCTCACATAGAACTGTTTACGACCGAGCCCTATGTTCTTTATCAGAATATCACTATCGTGATTTGTAGCTAGACCAATTGTATTAAATATACACAGGGATTTGTCATCGCAAATTACCTTTAGAAGATCTCCTACTGTTATCACTCCAAATAATCACCTGTAATGTAATGTGCACTTGATAACCCAATGCAATGGACTCGGTAATCGTAGTCCCTCACATTGGTCACATAACGCATTCTTATTGACATCGAATCTTTTTTTTTACATGCTAATTCGGGCATCATTTTATTATTATTGTAGTATAATGGGAAGATGCTTATCTTCCTTGATTAATCATTCGAATTAACGTCGACGTCGAATTTTAATCCAGGAGGGGAATATTTATAGAACTATGAATATAGAGGTTGGCAACTTGGAGTGTCAGTCTTATTAAATATCACATCATTGGAATTTTCCATCTATCTGCATACACACACCTAGTTTTTCTAAGATGGTCGGCCAGTAACAGAATCTACAATATGAAGTATTATCATTAGTCTCATGGACTCAATATAAATTATCGACATGATATCCCAAAGACTTGCAGAAAATTCTGATTCGGGCGCCAAAAAATGTTGCCATACGGCTGGAAGAGAAATTAAGACACAGGTTCGATGTTGGAACAGAATTTATCGGCGTCCAGGGAATCTGTGAAATATCTGCTAGACTCAAAAGTAGATGGATTACAGTTTGCAGATTTGCATCCGACGAAGACTTTAAGAATATATTGACTATGTTTGAAGTTAATTTCGAAATAAAAAGACATTGAACACCACACACA
>JBPCNB010000869.1:0-1721 GCA_051001675.1 Nitrososphaeraceae archaeon
GTAGAAGGACAAGGTTTCTATATACAAGGTTATAAGGAAATGGGACTGTATAGGAAAAGGGGAAGTTTTGTTATCTTAAGGAATTTAAAATAGAGGTAATGAGTTATTTAGTATTTATACACTGATATCGGCACGTTAATTTAATAAAAGAGGTAAATGTTAATCTAACTTAACGTATCAAGTAATATTAATTACGATATTCAACTACCATTTAAAGTTAACAAACTAGAAAATAACTGCTGCAATTACTCCCATTAAAATAATGGCTGAGGCTATAACAAAATCTATTATAAACCTCTTTCTCTCCACTATTCCTCTATTCCATGTCCGCATATATTTCCGCCTCTCCTTCTCCTTATATAGGATCATTCATTAGCGATAAGTGTTGCATCAATTCATCTATCGACGAAACCATTTCAGCTTGGGTCTCTGTTTGGATAACTATACTAAGGGTTGTTTACGCAAAAGTTAGCATGACTTCATTATTTTATTACTTCCTTTATCAGATCTTCATTATCGATTGGTTTTTTTAAAAATAGATTCTTATCAAGTGCAGAATATTCTTTTTTTCTAAACTCTTCATAATATAACTGACTCGCGGTAAGGAAGCAGATCTTCACTTTGTCGTCTCTCTCTTATTTTTTCATATCGTTCGAATCCATCATCTTAGGCATCTTAACGTCAAGAATAACCAAATCATAATAACCTGGCTTAAAGTTTGACAATGCCTCCTGCGAATCATTAAAAGTATCTACCTCATATCCATGATATTGTAAGGCAAGGCTGCAGACCATGGTTAGGTCAGGTTCGTCGTCTACTACTAAAATTCTTTTTTGTCCTTGTTGCTTTTTGCTCATCTCTGATTACAAGACTGGCCTAAAGAAGGCTCCACGACATAATCGGTAAGCCAAACGTCTTTAGAGCCTCTTGCTATTCATCGTCTTTGTCTTTATCGTCATCGTTGCCGCCTGATTCTATCTCCAATTCTTTAATAGTAAATCCTTGGTCTTTGACAGACTTTAAAATGGGAGACAGTTTCTCTATCACTTCTGATACATCCGTTAGTTTTGTATCAAGTTCTAACTCTATTTCCATGTCTTGTTCTTGAGTCTATATATCTTATAATGGTTAACAATAACTTCGTTCATGTATGACATCATCAATTCACTTTCATCAGCGTAGGATAGTAAAAGAAAACTGCAGACAGTAAATATTAATGGAAATATTGTATTAATGGTTCTTAGAAACGAAAATGATGACTTTGTTAGTCACCTTTTTAGAACTTTAACAATGCTATTTTTGCCTAAACAAGACACAGGTATAATTCACCTTTGCAACCTTATTTCTTATTCACTTGTGAAAGAGTTTTGCCTGTCTGTTCCAGCAGATTTAGTTGATCTACTACGTCCCAATGTTCTACGATTTTCTCGTTCTCTATTCTATAGAGATCTGCAGATCTTGTGTTTACTTTTTTGTTGGTTGGCGGCATTCCTTGAAATTCTCCTTTATGTGTCGCAGTAAAATTTAGGAATACCACTACAAGGTCATTTTCAGCAACTATGTGTTCTACGTTTGCATGGATGTCAGGAAACGCTATAAAAAACTCGCTTAAGAATTGTTTGAATCCTTCACTCCCTTGTCCTGCCAAATATTTTTCAATGGATGATAAGTCATGCTTATTGAAAACTTCTTCCACAAATGATTTAACAAGAGCCTTATTT
>JBPCNB010000870.1:0-2653 GCA_051001675.1 Nitrososphaeraceae archaeon
CATGGAAAGATGACGACAATTAGTAATGATATAACAATCACCTTTGCAAGATAATCTAACTTAACTTCGATATATCTACTAGTGTGATCATAGGATTTAGTATTTAGCATTTATAGTATAAACAAGAAACCCAACCTCGATTATCTCTACATAAATTGTTAAACGAAGTTCCAGAAGCTACTCACGATCGCAGGTATGGCTCAAAGAAAGGAATGTGGAAAATATAAAAGGAGAAAAATAACCCTACGTTTCATGAGACGTTTCTGTAAAGGTGAAATAAACAAGCAAGTGAATCCGGATTTTTCTGAACGGTTCCTATGAAACTCAAAGTTGCCATATTATACTCTGAAGGAATCAAGAGAGAAGTGAAATCTATGCTGTTAAGTGCATGAAGAATCTTACATTCTTAGACTATTCAACTCTGGAAACTACAGGTAAAAATATTGAAACAAAACTAAATGAGAAAAAGAGTTCGTAGACATGCATTAACAGCATCAATATATCTTATACGACAGAAAAAAGACCGTTAATATGATGAGATAAATAATTCTGGTTAACTGCTTTAACAACCAATTTATATTGAGTTTAAAAATTTATTATGCGAGTATAAATATTAGTATATTAGCCGTCTTTATCTTTCTCTTCTCGCTTGCTTTCAATATACGAAAGATTGCCACCAATATTTTGTCTGGCTAGCCCAAGTCTTCTCCTTCTTTCAATGATTGAAACGCCAATACTATATTGTCATTAGTCTCTTCTAGTATGTTGTCAACGATATCAAGTACGGGGGAAAAATTATGGTAGACCTGTGACATAAATACTCCAAAACTTCATGACAATTATGGCCCTTTGTATTCCACTATAGAATAAAAGGCATTTTTGCCCGAATCATCAAAATTCAAATTGGGAATCAATATTCCCATTACTTTAGTCTTTGCCGCTTCAGCGAGTTTGAATATGAGTCCTTTTGGCAGTTGAATTATTGCGTCTTGTTCTTCTCCTGTCACAGGGTTTATAAAATTCTCAACTTGTACATCAAGTATACCTGAATCTGAAAAACTACTTTTCCTACCATTTACCTTAGCATTAATTTCAACGTATTGAGGATCTAGTATGTATTTGAAAGTACCTCTAAAAATTGCAAATGGACCATCGCCTTTGGCTTTACCTGTAAATATATTCACAATGGCTTGTCTTTGGCTTTCGTTTGCGTTCTTTGCAATAAATAATTGTGAAGTCCCATTTCCTTCATGAATTGCTTTAGGCCAGGATGCTGCATGAATAACTTCCAGATTATCCAGATTAATATTATCTCCGTAATTTCCTTCTCAAATATGGAACAATACTAATGTTCTACAGAGCCCGTATGTTGGAAAGCCAGTAAGATTACACGGACAACCATAATCACAATTGCAGGTTTCAACATAGTCTGCTTTCATATACCAATTTGGAATTTGTTGGGTGGTAAAAGACGATGACATTTGATAATGTTACTTGACATCTTTTAATATTTTTTTGGTTAGCAACCATTGCAAATGACGGACTATATGTGTCTCGTTATAATATCCGGATTACCACCAGCGCAATGAAGACGATATTCACTTTGGATACTATAAGGATCCTTATTATCTTCTAATTCTATGCTTTCTCTTCTGGCTGACGACACAAACAAACTCAAAGAATTCCCACATGCTATGATTGAAAAAAGAAAGAAGCAGATTCATCCGGCACACAATCCAAGATTTAACCATGATCTGCAATTAGAGATAGATTGTATTGAATGGACTATAAAGAAGTTAGAAGTAAACAAAATTCCTAATGATAAACTGGAGGGAGTTATTCGAGCCATGATCAAAGACCTAGAAAAAGGAAAAGACCAAGCCATTGGAAAGAAAGATCAGATACAGACGACTTGTGGATTTAGATTCAAAGTCTTCAATGGGTTCTATTTGTAATCTTTGCTATAAGGAATGGAAATATAGTTGTGATTTGAACGATTAATAAAATATCAGTAATCATATCACACTGGGCATAATTTTCCACTGCTTCCATGAGGATCTCTCTTAGATATATTGTTACTGTTTGGTCTAGTCTAGTGTTTTTGCCATTACTTCAATGACATGATACTGATCTTCTGTGAAATGATTTCGTGTTAATATAGGAAAATCATTCTTCTCGATCCCCCTCTCAAGTTTCGTCTGAAGTTCAGAGGACACTGTACTATCTGGTTCACATTCTGCATAGCATTGATAATACGGTCTCAGTAAGATACCCTGATATCGTTTGGTTAAGAACTCTTGCTGCAATTTCTAATACTTCTAGTGCCCTCTCCAGTAAGGGGGTGATTTTCCTGCGGTTTTTTACACCGACAAATCTTCAAGCGTGTATATTACTTTAAATCCTTGCTAATATCCCTATACTTACTACCAATAATCGATGGATAATGTTAAAATCCGAAAGTTAATATTTCTTTATTCTATCTTTAATGTTTGTACAGCCCCATCTATTATTGGAGTATATTTCTTAAAATCTATTACATTTTGGGGAATATTTTGACCGTCACTAAACAGATCCTTTGAAACTTTTAACTGCAACGAGTAGATCCTTTCAGGCGATTCGTACCTATATGTTTTTGATACCTCGGTCGATGACC
>JBPCNB010000871.1:0-1964 GCA_051001675.1 Nitrososphaeraceae archaeon
CTGATAGCTGAATAACTTCTAGATGATTTCTTCTCATGGTTGTTTATTATGCATAGCGCTCTACTACTTTTCTAGTATCACTAACAAGCCAACGACAATATGTGGTTCTCTTATTTTGTGTAAGATAACTGTATGCCCAGTATGACTGGCACGCAGGTCTTTAATGGAACTACTAACTAACTAACTAACTTACTTCAATGCTACTAGGTAGCCAGATGATTACTTACAGATTTATATACTTACAAATGTATAGTTACTAACGTTATGCTAATACCTTATAATAATAATAGTCAAATTAGACAGACTCTATATGAACACAGACCCGGAGACTTTATTGACAGAGGAAACTCTAGTTCAGCCTCATCATACGTTGAAGCGGTCGCAAATCACGAAGAAAAAAAACAACAATTACGACAACAGCATTATGGAAATAAAATATTACAACTAGAGGATTTCAATCAGGCATTTGAATTAGTCAAGTCGACGGTTGAAAATAAATTTAAGATTCATAGAGCAGGACTGAGCTTGATACTTCAAGGGCTTCCAACTCAGCTTGGAGCCTATCATGTTCTAGGTTCCAACCTAATAATAGTAAATAAAAGAATATTGGAAATAATAAAAATACACAAGTCTCGCGAGGAATATAATTCCTACCTCTTTATGGTATTAACCCATGAGTATCTACATAGTCTTGGGATTATAGATGAACTACAGGTCAGAAAAATGACCTATGATCATCTTGCTGCACTAGTGGGAGAGCACCACATTGCCACTAAAATGGCGAGACACCAACCTTGGGATTTATTTCCAGAACTAAGCCTTTTTAATGATAGTAGCTTTGAACAAAAATTTGAAATAATAAAGAACTTTGACAGGACAACTCAGTCATATATTGGATAAATGGAATGCTTCTTTTGATTTTGATTAGTAATATTAATATTCTAAAAATGAAATCGTCGTCATCGAAAAGATAAGAAGAATTAAGAAATAGAAAAGGCGAGGCGAGAACTAACTATTGGAGTCACGAATGAGCTCTTTTAGGGCTTGGTGTTTCTTTTAGGAACATTAGTTTAATTTAAGAACATAAATGTAATCAATTAATTAATTATCTAACTAGCACTTCTATAACATACCATCTTCATGCAGCTTATCTAACAATGGTGTCAATGTCTCACCTATTTCCTTTTCACCTAATATAACATCTGAACTAATGCCAAGGACCAGTGAAAGCATATTCCTATCCTCTCTTGCAGTATATACTGCATTTCCAACTACTTTGAATTCTGTAGTGTTTTGATCTACCCATTGCTTCCATTGCTTAGCTCGATAAAGGTTTCCTTCTAATTCTTCAATAGTATAACTCAGGTTCATTTCTTTTTCTTCTTCATGGTCTAGCAGATTGAGTCTAAGCATAGGAATCATAAGATTGCCTCCTTTAACATTTTCATGCAACTTGTTGATTTTCTCAATAATCTCGTCGTCTACTTGATGGTTTTCGTCATTATCATCATTGTCATTATTTGCCTTCTTTTGTTCTATTGAATGGTAATTTGGGAAAAAGTATCCTGCCAAGTTGTTATTCTGATCATAAACTTTGTATATTGTATCTTCATATTCAAATTTCCATTTATATTTATTAATACTGTTCTTGTTGCTTTTGTTGAACAGCATATTTGCCAGAAATTAATGAATCAAATTGCTATTTGTATGTTGGCAATGATATAATATAAGAATACTACTTTACACCTTATCATCTATAAACGGATTTTCTATAGGGAGAGGCTATTGATTTATTTCTGGAGTAGGAGCAACCTTACATTCTACCAACTATTCGAGGTAGTATTAAAACAAGTAGCAAATAACCGATACCCAAGTCTACTATAAACAAAGCAGCGCCACTCGAATGATAAAAATAAGTCTGCCGACTGGCACAGGGCTGCGATTGCAGTACTCCTATCATATAC
>JBPCNB010000872.1:0-2735 GCA_051001675.1 Nitrososphaeraceae archaeon
TCAATTATTTTTTACAACACAAAATGAAACAACTTGATGAGAAGCTCAGTCATCTTTCCAAAAATGAAAAAGTTCCTGATTCAAACTCTCCTTTTCCCAAGGAATCTATCTCTTCAAGTAGTGTACCGGCTGCAGAGCAAACTCGAGGACCGTCGCATATCCTCTCACACCGTTCGCAAACATTTTCTGATCAAGAAAGAAAAATACAAGATACCCAACAAGATATAATGGACGCCCTAAAGCGTCTGGAAAGTCAAGAATTCAGTGAGAAAGATCCGAACGTGCCCCCAATCAACAATAGCAAAAAAGATGCGCTAGCTAGTTTCGGCAGGGGGTGACATTTTGTTTTGTTTTTCTCGGGTTTTAATCCGAAGATGCAAATTTATGACAAGAAACCATTTTTTGGAGAAATGTACATTATTTGAATTTTCTATAAAAAAATAAAAAGCTATTCTCTATGCCTTTATATTAGAAGCAAATAAAAGAAAGAATTGTCCAATGCATGACTTCGCATATCTCCTATGATTCTTCCAAGAAAGAAGAACTGCAAGAACTATTCCAGCATGTAAAAAAGCATTTTCTAAATGTCGAAATTCAGATTATTGGACTCGGAAGTGGCAAAACAATCGCAGGTCTTGTGAGGCACATGGGCAATTTGTCTGACAAGACGTCCCGCAGATTCATAGCCTCTTCTTTGCAAATTAGGTTGGAGGCAGAGCAAAGCGACTTAAATATAATTGATGAAAATCAACTAATGAACATCCAAGTCCTATTTGACGGCGCAGACCAGATAGATTCAGAGTATCACATGATAAAGGGAGGAGGAGGTGCACTATTCAGAGAGAAGATCTTATTCGAAGCTGCCCAGAAATTGGTAATAGTGGCCGAGTCCGGGAAGTATGTCAACAAACTTGATCGAGCAGTTCCAATTGAGGTTCATCCGTTTGCACGAGCTCTATTTGTTAGGAAACTGATTGATTTGGAATCAAAAGTAGTCGACTGCAAACTAAGAACACTGGACAAAGGCTTCCCATTCTTTACCGAAAATGGGAACATTATTTTTGATGTTAGCTTCGAATCCATTACCTCAATAAAGCGAATGAACGCAGAAATAAAGAGTATCCCCGGGGTTGTCGAGGTCGGTCTCTTCGCTAGACCCAAAAATGTCTGCTATTACAAGATACAACCAGACGATTCCTTTGAAGTGATTAGGTTTGAATGAGTAGAATTAGCAACTTTTATGATGGCCTCTGTACAAATCGACCATGTCCGAGGGTAGATTCATTTACTTGCCCGGCTTCCATGATGACTTGTCCTCTAACCATAGTCATAATAGGCCAACCCTCCAACTCCCAGCCATCATAAATCGTGTAATCAGAGTAAGAGTGCAGTATATCAGGGGATACCTTCTTTTTCATTGACAAATCAACTATAACAAGGTCAGCATCTGAGCCAGGTTCAATCGTACCTTTCTTCGGATACATACCAAAAATCCTAGCTGTGTTATAGCTGGTAACCTCAGAAACTTTTAAAATATTTATTCTTCCCTCGTTAACCCCCGCACTTAATAAGACAGGAAGCATAGTCGCTACTCCGGGAAAGCCCGCCAGAGTGGACCACAAATCGCCGTTACCTTTCTTTTGTGACAAAGCATTCGCCACATGATCGCTTCCAATCGTATCAATCAGTCCATTTTCCAGTGCCCACCAGGTAAAGGCCACGTCCTGCCTTGTTCTTAGTGGGGGTACCACTTTTCCTAATATGTTATCATAGTCTATAGAATGCGTCAAATAGTGAGGGCAAGTTTCAATAAATGTTCTACCAGCGAATTTCGACTTTTCACGCGCAGCGGTCTCTATTGCCAGTTTCGAACCTAAATGAACAAAGTAAATACTGCAGCCAGATTCTTTCGCATAGCGACAGGATAACGAAATAGTCTTTGCTTCTGATATTGGAGGTCGGCAGTCTGACCACATTCTTAAGGGTTTCTTTTTAGAAGCTAGGCCTTCTTTTTCAGCTTTTTTGGCTTTTGCGATTCGTTTGGAGCATATCGAAGAATCTTCGGCATGGACTAGTACAACGGATGAGGATCCAGAGACCTTTTTCAGAGTAGAAAGCATCAATTCAGGGGTAATGTTAACTTCTTCGTTGACGATGTGGTTTCTTCCTGGTTCTTTATCCATAGATATTGTAGTCAGGTCATGGCCGAGGTTCAAGTACAGTTTGAACGAGCTTATTCCCTTTTTCTTCAAGTAGCTGATTTCGTCTAAGTGATCGAAATTTAACACTGAAGCATGTATGGCATAATCAACGTAGTGTGTGTCAGTGCTGGCTTTCAGCTGCTGTTCAATATTTCTATAACTACGGTTAAGTCTCATCATGCGTATAATTGTGGTCACGCCCCCAATCGAGGCTGACTTCGACTCTGTAACCGCTGCCTTTTCTATTGGACTATAGACCCCATAATGGACATGAGGATCAATTAGTCCTGGCAAAACATATTTACCATTGGCATTAATTTTATTGCTTGCCTTGATATTGCCAATGGATTTAATCAGCTTTTTTATCTTTCCGTTCTCAATCAAAATATTCGTATCAGGAAAGATCCCTTTTGTAGGAACAACTAGAGAAGCATTGGTAATAAGAAGGTCGCACGTGTTGCCCATTTTATTACAAAGTATTAGTGGTTAGTTGTTGTATTAAAGTATGGGATTATTTTTAGGGCTGACTATAGC
>JBPCNB010000873.1:0-6572 GCA_051001675.1 Nitrososphaeraceae archaeon
ACAGAGTTATATGTTTATTTAAGTAAAAAAGGCCTGTCTAGAGGCACCGTTGAAGAGATTAGCAAGCTAAAAGGTGAGCCCGACTGGATGAGAGACTTTAGATTGAGATCCTATGATGTTTTTATGAGCAAGCCTATGCCTGATTGGGGCGGCGATTTGTCAAAAATTGACTTTCAGAATATATATTACTACGCCAAGGCTGCTGAGAAGCAAGGCAAGAGCTGGGATGATGTTCCGGACTCGGTAAGAAATACATTTGAAAAACTAGGAATTCCAGAAGCAGAAAGAAAATTCCTTGCAGGCGTTGGCGCCCAATACGAATCGGAAGTTGTCTATCACAATTTAAGAGAAGATTTAGAACAAAAAGGTGTAATATTTACTGACACAGATAGTGCAGTAAAAAAGCATCCGGAACTTCTGAGAAAGCATTTCGGAAAGGTTATTCCACCAGAAGACAACAAATTTGCAGCCTTGAATAGTGCTGTTTGGTCTGGTGGCTCATTCATCTATGTTCCACCAAATGTAAAGGTTGATCTTCCTCTGCAAGCATATTTTAGAATTAACGCTGAAAATATCGGCCAATTTGAAAGAACGTTAATAATTGCGGATGAGGGTTCTGAAGTTCACTATATCGAAGGCTGTACTGCACCAGTCTATACAACTGAATCACTACATTCTGCAGTTGTTGAATTAATCGCAAAGAAAGGTGCCAAGATCAGATATACCACGATCCAAAATTGGAGCAAAGATGTGTACAATTTAGTAACGAAGAGAGCATATGCGTATGAGAATGCTTCAGTTGAATGGATTGATGGAAATTTTGGAAGCAAACTAACTATGAAATACCCTGGTGTTTATATGCTGGGAAGGAATGCCCACGCAGAGGTTGTATCAGTTGCATTTTCTGGCTCTGGTCAACATCAAGATGCAGGGGCCAAGGTAGTACATCTTGCACCGAATACAACTTCGCGGATCACAAGCAAATCGGTTAGTAAGGATTCAGGTAGAACAACATATAGAGGATTGCTTCATGTTGCAAAGGGGGCTACAGGTGTAAAGTCGAATGTTAGATGTGATGCGCTACTATTAGATGAAAACTCAAGGACTGACACATATCCATACGTAGAGGTAAATGAAGAAGACGCCACTATCTCTCACGAAGCAACTGTAGGGAAAATAGGAGAGGACCAAATCTTTTATCTGATGAGTAGAGGATTTTCCGAATCTGATGCACTATCTTTGATAGTTGGAGGGTTTATGGAGCCCTTTGCAAAGGAATTACCGATGGAATACGCAGTAGAATTGAACAAACTTGTAAAAATGGAAATGGAAGGGTCAGTAGGATAGACGCTAGAGAAATCATCCATCTACAAAAAAGGGATCATTTTATATTCCTTTAAATTTTTTTAAGAAGAGAAGTGTTTAAACTTTGATAAGTTTATCCTCTATTTCAGATAACTACATTGAATCTATAATTAAAGAGAATAAGGCACATCAATAAATAAATAAAAGTACACGCTCAGTCAGGATATTTTAAATATATAACCTATGCAGGTCAGATTATACGTATGAATAAAGATATTTCATATGCTTTAGACTATCATGAATTGACAAAACATTCTGAAATTAGTATAATGACCTCAAGGCATTCTCTAGATTTGGGTAATCGTCCTATACCTTTTAAAATATATACTGAATTACCCTCAATATCTCTTCAATCAGAATTTCCTATACCAGCACTAAATGCTATTCCATCTATTAGCAATATCCATCCAAAAAGACCAAATACTAAAGATAGTGGTATTATTACCACTAAGAATAATAGTAATTCTGAAGAGATAAATGCTACCAAAAAAACTTTCACTTTAAAAGAGCTATCTTCTATTCTCTTCTTTTCAGCAGGAATTACTAGAGAAATGAAATACGATTATGGTACTTTCTATATGCGTGCAGCATCAGCCACAGGAGCCCTTTATCCAATCGAACTGTATGTGATTTGTAAAGATATTTCACCAAATTTAAAAGCAGGCGTTTACCATTTCAATCCTGCCGATTTTAGTCTAACACAGATTCGTGCAGGTGATTATAGAACTACATTAGCGGCAGTTGCAGGAGATAGTCAAGATATTCTAACTTCTCCTTTAACAATAACATTTACTTCCTATGCATGGAGGAATGCATGGAAATATCAGGCTCGTTCATACAGACATTGGTTTTGGGACTCAGGAGTAATAGCTGCCAATCTTCTTGCGACAACTATATCCATAGATCTTGATGCTCGCATAATTATGGGTTTTGTGGATGATGAAGTTAATCGTCTTTTAGCATTAGAGAGAGAAAAAGAAGCATCAATAGCAATGGTAGCTATTGGTACAGGATCAGACAAAGATCTTACTCATGAAGAAATTGATTCTAAAGAACAAATAATTACAGATTTGTCTACTACCACTCTGAAGGTTCGACCATTATCAAGAAAAGAAGTACATTACCCTGAAATATGGAAACTTCATCAGCATTCAAAGCTCTTCAGTAAAGAAGAGATCAAAGAATGGACTAAATCAGGTTTAGAACAAGGATTTGATTCAGCTTTTTCTAGAGAAGATTCAGTATCAACTGATGAACAGGTATTGAATAGGCAGCCATTATCAAAAGAATATGAATCATCTAATATTTCGAGCATAGGAGAAGTAATTTTAAGACGAGGCTCTAGCCGAAGATTTAACAGGACTGCACTTCCATTCTCAATACTTTCCAGTATATTATATAATTCAACAAGAGGAATACCAATGGACTTTAACAGAGATGCTGATACATTGATAGATATTTATTTTATAGCTAATGATGTTGAAGGCATATCTTCTGGAGCATATTTCTTTAATCGTAATCAGAATTCATTAGAACTTTTAAAAGATAAAGTACCAAGAGAAATGTCAGGATATCTTTGCCTAGGTCAATCTCTTTTCAGTGATGCAAGTGCAGTTTTATTTTTAATGGCTAACTTACAAAAGATTCTTGATACTTTAGGAAACAGGGTATACAGAGCAGCTCAATTTGAAGCAGGGATTGTTGCAGGAAAGGTCTATCTATCTGCATATGCTCATAGAATAGGGTCATCAGGATCAACATTCTTTGATGATGCTGTAACAGAATTTTTCTCACCTCATGCCAGGAATAAAAGTACAATGATTGCAGTGGGATTAGGAGTACCAGCATATAAAGCTCGTTCGGGAAAAGTATTACCCGTGAGGCTGACAAGAGAACAGTTATTGAAAGAAGATATTGGAAATTTTAGCTGAAATATCCAACATCAAAATAATGTCAAATAACATATCGGAACTACTGTGATAGGGGGGTCAGGAGTAATTTCATTCAGTTTTTAGATTATATATCTAGGATTTTAATACAAAGAATTTTACAGATTCTAATGGAAACAATTTAGGATGGTAACGGTAGAAAAATAAAACTAAACTACCACATCGATGGTTAATGGTAAGGTTTACGCTATGTACGCTATGTATACAGTATGCTCATATGAAGGTGACACTAATAATGTCAGGAGAGTAATACCTGGCTTTTTTGCATTGATTGGCTTCATTATCTTCCTCAATTACATTTTAAATAAGATGATTTGGTATGTTTGTACAGGTATATAGTATTTGCAATATGCGTGATAATATAAATCCAAACTTCCGAACTGATCCCGAGCATTATTCCAAGGTAGAGATTGTAAAGATTAACTCCAATGAATTAAGAGGTAACCTATTCAACGAGTTCAGAGATCAACACTCTGAAAATATCTCATGGGAGTCTGAACAAATAGCAAAATCACATGGAATCTACCTAGAATTCAATAGAGCAAAGACAGGGAATGAGAAAGATTGGATGTACATGTTACGTATAAGTATACCCGGTGGAGGACCAATAACATCTGAACAATGGAATATACTTGACAGAGTGGCTGATATGCACACAATACGCCCTTCTGATACGCATCCTAAAATAAGACCAAATCTCAGAATAACAACAAGGCAAAATATACAGCTTCATTGGGTCAGGAAAAAGGATGTGGTTGATACAATAAGTGAAATAGCAAAATCTGGATTCTTCGCAATCAATGGCTGTGGAGATAATACTCGAAATGCAATTGGCTGCCCATTATCTTGCAATTATTCTAGAATTTTTAATTCTAATAAATGGGCTCAAAAAGTTGGCAGATATTTTGCTCTTCCTACAGCAGCATATATAGAAATTTTTGAAATAGATCCAAATTACCTAAGAAAAGCTGCACTACAAGATAGAGTGGCAGGAGTAACTAGATTTGATTATGGTCCAAATCAGCTTAACAGAAAGTTCAAGATAGCATTTTCAGCAATTCATTATGTTGAAGAAAAGAAGAAATATGTTCCAGATAATTGCGTAGAGTTAAGAACAAATGATATTGGTGTTGCTCCAATTATTAATAGTAATGCTGATGATGGTGGTGGCAAAGTAGATAGATTCCAGGTCTATATAGGTGGAGGTCAAGGTCAACAATCAGGTAAACCAACCATCTCAGCTCTTGGAAAACCGTTCGGCATATTCACTGAAGATAATCTTCTCAAAGGTCTAGATAGCATAGTAAGGGTTCACAAAGAATGGGGAGATAGACAAAACAGGCATTGGGCTAGACTAAAATATGTAGTTAAAGTGAAAGGAATTGAATGGTTTAGAGAACAGGTAAGAAATATTGGTGACATAAATTTTGAACCTCCTATATTGGATTATGACTATGGAGATAGAAATTTGCACCTTGGCTGGATAAAGCAGCAGCTAATAGGTGACGGTGGTGAGAACCTTAAATGGTGTTATGGTGCATTTATAGAAAATGGTAGAATAATCGATGGCAGTCCAAACGGTGATCTAAAGAGCATGGTAAAATATTTAACGAACAAATATCCAACTGTCCAGCTTTTCACAACGCCTAATCAGCATTTACTCTTTTCAAATATAGGCAATAGTGAAAAAGGGCGATTTGAAAATGATATGAAGTTTTTTGGTTATGGTGTACGCAAAAATATTATCAATATGACCAACGGTACAGAAGTAGTATTTAGAGCATATTCAAAATTAAGAATGTTATCTGGAGCGTGTGTTGGGAGAGATACGTGCAGATTAACTTATACTGACTCTGAAAAATTTGAACCTTATCTGATTGACGAATTGGAGGAGAAATGGGGAGATCTGAATGAATCAATCGGTATTACAGGTTGTGAAAAGCAATGTTATAGACCAGCAACAAAGACTATAGGTTGGATAGGAACTGGTTTTAACCTTTATCAATTAACAATAATGGGAACAGAAGACGGAAGGCATCAAGGTGGGCCACTAATAGATCCGTATACAAAAGAACAATATCTTCACTTTGTACCACGTAAAGATGTTGCAGCAGTTACAGATGTACTCTTTGAATTTTATATAAAAAATAAGTCAAAACAAGAAGAGAGACCTGGTGGAAGGGGATATTTCTTGAGAAGGGTTGAAAGAAAAGAAATAATTTCTTGTTTAAAGTCTAATCCAAAGACGGCAGAGTTAATGAAGAAAACCTTCAAGGGATAATAGCAGTAGTTTGTCCAAGCAAGCAAGCAAGCTATGATCTTTATGATATTACCTTTAACGGGGATTATTGTTAACATTTGGTAGCTGATACTAACGGTGATTTTTTATTTTATTTTTTAGTTGTGGAGCAATAATAGAATAAATGATGACGATGACAAAACTGATATCAAAATACTTAGAACACCATTATCCGATGCCCGATTTTCATGCTGAAAGATAGCGGAAGAAATAGGTGTCTCTCCTCCTAGTTTTACTAAAATTATTCCTTAAGCCTCGTCTTTCTTTACCCATCCATTTCCCCTATCACATGTACTCTTTCTTCACTGTTACCCAATGTTGGTTTGTATGTCTGTTCAGCACTTTGCCTCTTGATGAGAAAAAATCTATGTATTAAGGTACAACTGCTTATTCAAGTAATATAAAAAAATACAGTATTTTTTAGGCTTTATCTGAACCCTTGGTCATGTCACTCCTTGTAAGTCTTTCCTTAGATTCTTCAGGTGTTTCTGCAATACCTTCCTTTATATCCTCAGGATCCCTTTTTACGGCAGTAGGTTCGTGAGAGGTTATTTTTTCTAGAGACATAGGGTCTTTGCCTTTGTACTCCTTTTCCTTAGATTCGCTACTCATTAACATCAGCTATAAAACAAATCATTTAATAGCTTCAAACCTGTCTCGTATTTTCTTTCTTCAAGATTTAACAGAGACATCTAACAATTTCATATCTTGGTCTATCATTTTGTCACTTCATGTACAACAAGCCAGAGCTTTTATGGCATCCAAATAAGATTGGCCTTGTCTCGATTGAGGCGCTGATCAATGTTTCGAATATATTTCTTTAAAGGCCAGACCATATTCTAGCTTGACCTTTTTTCGCATATAAGGGACAAGTCGATAGTGTATTGAGTAAAGGCCATTATTTTTTACTAATAAGCCTCTATTCATTAAAGAAATTAGACCTCCACTAAGTTTCGGAG
>JBPCNB010000874.1:0-3879 GCA_051001675.1 Nitrososphaeraceae archaeon
CCCATGTCCTTTGCCTTCCTATTTTAGAACGCATGGCTGTGTCTATTATTTGTCCACTAGCATCTCTGTTTTCTCTTCTAATAATTGTGGAAAGTCCCATATCATGACGAGCTAAAGAAGAAGGAGCACCTGTTCTCGCTCTTTTGTCTGCTTCTTCCGATGTAGACGCATGTCGCTCTTGATGAATAGTATCTTCAATCTTGTCAGAAATCACCATGCCACAGTTACTACAGATTATTTCGCCTGAATCAGGATCTGTGATAGTTGTATTTTCTCTGTTGCAAATTGAACATCTTGAATCCTGATCTTTTGTTTCAATCTTCATTATCATATTCTTACCAAGACCCGCTGAGAACAGGATCTCTAACTAACACAATTACCTGTTTGCAATTTACCGCAAGCAGCATTATATCTAGTATAGCTGTCGTTAGATAGCTTTATCGCAGCACTGCCAATTATCTTTGCAATATACTGGTCAATACCAAGAAATTCAGCTAATTCAGAAGACGGCATGCTTGATAGTTCTTCTAATGTGAATCCATATTTTATCAGCATTTCCTTTAGACCATCTGCTATATCAAGAGAGTTAATAGTGACATAGTCAGGATAGATGTAAGTATTATTATGGTTATTATAATAAGTCTTGCTGTTCTGGTTGTGTAAGAGTGAATAAGAATAAGGTGTAATATTTTTAAAATCTTTTCTCTTATAAGTTGTAATCATATTGTTAATACTAGCGACATGGTATTTAACATCTCTGACTCTTTAAATGGAGTAAAAATAGTAAACTCATTAGCTAATCGATGTCGAAGCCTGGATAGTCAACCTTATACATTTGGATATCCTCGCTGGCACAAAATTGTATTAGTGCTGAGAATTATTATGCTGTAATGTGGTATTATGCTGCAGTAATAGAGGATAGACGTATGTAATAAGTCTCCAAAGAGAGACAAAAGCATACCAAGGGAATCAATATACTCTATCACTACTGTAACCTACACTTTGCTTTAATCTTCCAACTCCATAGGTGCCGACAACAACGATACATATAGGTACGTATTGCTTCGTTCATAATCTTGTCCCTTAGATTCCTTATTATCTTTGTCAGACTTCTTCAATTTTCTTTTTCTCTACTCTACAACCTAATAGCATCAGTAATTATATGAAAATAGTCTATATCATCAAGACAAAAGTCCTGTAGTGGTAGCAATATTTTTTGAATACGAAGTTGGATAACACTCGTTTGACCTTTTTCTTATTTGAGCTGTCCGTTTCTAAAATGTGGTATAACAGATTTAGCGAATAAATTCAAAGACCTCAGATCTGGAAGATCTGGAAAGTGTATGGTAAAGTATCTTACACCGCCAACAATCATGTATCTTTTTATTTCCTTTATGATATCATTAGGTGTTCCAACAATAGCTACTTTAGAATTCTTTTTCCATATCCTACTGCGACCTAATGTATTTTCATCACCTGCTCTATTTTTTAACATTATTATTTCGTTATCAACCTGACCAAGAAGCATTATTGCATGCCACGCTTTGATTATTTTTTCATAGTTTCTACCAACCGCCTTGCAGCAATCTCTGAGAATGCATACTTTACTTAGGTATTCATCATATGTGCAAAGTCCATAGTTCCAACCGTCTGCATATTTAGCTACCAATTGCAGGGTTTTCTTACCACCTCCACCTATCCATATAGGCGGGTGTGGTTTCTGAATTGGTTTTGGGTTGCATTTAGCATCCTTTATTGTATAATGTTTACCGTCAAATGATGATGCTTGACTTTCAGTTAACATTTTCTTAATTATAACAATACTTTCCTCCAGCATTTCAACTCTGGTTGATGCATTAGGGAAAGGGAGGCCATATGATTCAATTTCCTTCTCATACCAACCTGCACTTAATCCAAATTCTATTCTTCCATTACTTATTACATCTAAAGTAGAGAGCATTTTAGCAGTAACAGATGGAGTTCTATGTATATTTACCAAAATAGCACCAAGCCGTATTCTTTTAGTTAATGTGGCTAGTGAAGATAATGTAGTCCAGCATTCAAGGATAGGGTCTCCTGATTCTGACTCTTCTTCTTTATAGGAAAGATAAGCGTTAAGCCAAGAAGAAGTAAAATTATCCTTAAGCCATATAGAATCAAATCCTAGTCTTTCACATTCTAGGACTATGCGTTGTATATCCTTATACTCCAGTCCTTGTTGGTAAATATAGCATGCAAATTTTATTCCATTTTTATTCATCACAATTACGACCTTGTATTACGACAGTCTGCGTATAATGGGATTCCAAGAATTGGCCTAACGTAAGTAAGCTTAATTGTCAGTCATTCAATTACTATTTAGGGGGTTGTTGATAGAATACTTCTTCTGGCTTTATCTTTAGAATGACTCTCTTTTCGCTTGGTGAACGATAAGGATACTTGTCCACACCTAAGTACTTTTTTGCAAGTCTGTTGGTATGTTCATCAGCGCCTTCGGTAATTTGCTCAATAACTCTTCCTCTAATTGATACCATGTTATATGGATGATTGTGATCAGATTTAGAAATGGCTACTCTTGGATCTCTTGACACGTTCTTGTGTTTTATTCTTCCTTCGGCAGTGTTTATCAAAATGCTGTTGCCGTCTTTTTCAATATCAACCCATGTTGGAGTAACTTGCGGGGAGCCATCATTCATCAGTGTTGACACATAAGCAAAATTTTTTCCTTTGAGCAATTGAGCTACAGGTTCTGTTATCTGAGTCATACTACTTAGTATAATAAAGTAAGTAAAAGACATATCTAATAATGATTATCATGTCGTATGATTTTAAGTTCTATCTCTTTTGGTGTAATTGTTTCCAAATGCTTGACGTCTGTATAAAAATGCCAAACCGTTTCTATAGGGCTTTTAAGTATAAATGATTGTCTAAATGTTCGCAAATTGCTATGTTATCCTCTGCACAAGTAGTTCCTCGCAAGCTGTATATTCATTGGTTATCATAGAATTTCTTATATCTATAACCATTTACCTCTTCCTCGCAAACCCTCGTATCATATTAATTGGATATTCCTTAGGATAGTTAGCAAAAGCTGAGTTTACATTGACGCCACGGTACGAAAAATATTGCTTATGTTTTTTTAACTCTGGTCCAGCCTCTGCTCCCGCTTTGTAGATAGGGTTGTTGTTTGCAATTTAATCAATAATTATACTTTCGTTGGCACCTAAAGGATTTCTGTTCACTTCTGAGTTTTGTTGAACTCTTATGGTTCTGGTGGGTGTCAGAACTGTCGTATCGTTATTACCTTCAATTCTTCAAAAAGTCTCCACATTTAATATGACAAACCATAGGGGAACAATCAACTGGAAACAACATTTTCCCGACGAAACTTTACAGGGAGATGAAAACAGTGAGAACCGACGAAGATTTGACAGAACCTGATTCGGTGAAATTAGTTTCACCCAATGGCGGTAGCGCGACCGCTAATTGTTATATAACAATAATTTATTTCTTACAATAAGGAAAAACATATGGTACTGTGGTATAATATTGATGTTCGTCACAATACCGAAAATGGTCGTTTGTAAGATGCCAACTGAACAGGCGATAAAACTTAAGGTTGTGCTGCCGAGTGGGACTATGGACTACATACACTAGTGTATTGCATCATCATATTTGAACAGAAATAAGAAGGCTAAGAGGACTACAATAACTACTGAATTCTGAAATAGCTTATGAAATAGGAAATAAATACACATATTAGTGACAACAACTAGGCAAGAAATCAATCCGATAATATATAGAGCAAGAGTTGCTAGGTTATCTACAGCGGATTCTAAAGCTAAACCACACATCGTCCCAGTAGTGTTTGCATATGAT
>JBPCNB010000875.1:0-4548 GCA_051001675.1 Nitrososphaeraceae archaeon
ACTGTCTTTGAAGGGTTGTTTTCAATATTCACCTTAATCTATTGATAATCTTTTTTCGTATATATTCTTCCATTGACCGAATTTTTTCATATAAATTTAAACCTATTCGAAGGTTAAATAATGCAAACAAGATCTTGTAATCTCCAACACCCCTAGCAAGCGAATTCCCTCAGAAGTTGAAATTTCAGGAATAAACAATGCCACAAGGTTTTCAGAACAAGAAGAAATATGAAGAGGATTAAAGATACACTGAATCCAAAGTATACTTTTCTAATTCTTTCTAAAATATATCATATAGTACAGAAATCTTAAGAATTTAAGAAGTTGAGTCATATGCGCTCCAATGAGCGCATATTTTGTTCGTGCTCAGTTGATACACCGAAAGGTACATATATATGAACGAAGAGGGCTTTAGGATAATAAGTCTTCTAGATTTACTTTTGTTGTTATAAGAGCCTTCTGCATAATTAAGGCGGTTTTTTACCACTCCTTCATGTCTTGGTTTGATACATAATCTACATCATAGTATGTAGCAATATCATCATTCTGAGAATATCCCTCTCCTTCCACAGGATATATATTCAAATCAGGAAATGCAGATATTTTTAACCCGAATTCATGCTGTAGTTTCTGAATAACTCGTGCATAGTATTCCATTCGTCCTAGTTCAAACTTATTTTTGCCTTGATATATCCTTTCCAAGCCTTGTATAGAGCCCCCCATGTTTGATTTTCAGTATGAAGTGAGCTTAATACTCGTAACTTGCCTTTTTCAACTCGATATCTTGCTTTATTCTGTGAGGCCAGATGTTTTTGCCATGGATCTAAGGATTTATCTCTATTAAATTTAGAGGATCTCATATTGTAACTATTATAGTTTCATTAAGGAAGGTATAAAAAGAAAATTTAATGAACGGAGTTCTAAACTGTCCCCAAAGTCAGAAATTGCATCCCCTCTTCATCCTAGTATGCCTTAGACTCCAGTATCCAATTAACGGTCAAAAATTAACCACAGAAAAGATCCACATCTGGACTTGTATAGGACCTTATAAACTGTATCTATTCTTAAACTTTTTTCGACAAATAATAATCTGATTAGTAGTATGAATATCGCTATATGGAAGTTTCACATGTGGTAAGTCAAGTATGAGGAGTAAACCGATAATAATATACTATAACCTCAAATCAAGCAAATTTTATTCTGATTCTTTTTCTGCGGGAATTATTTTATGCAGAGCAGAGGAAATTGCTTTTGTATTTTTTTGATATTCTTCCTTCTGCTTTACTTATGATTATCACTACGTTCGCCTTATAATAATAAGGTCATCAGACAGCCTCCACCTGAGATTAAATTAGCAAAAAATACCGCATCAGGAAATCTTTGGACCATTATAAGATAAAAAATCAAATAAACACCCTGAGGATAACTTGATAGACACAATACTCATGTCCGATACACACGTGTTCATCAGATATACGCGAAAGGATGTTGAATCTGCACGAATGCTATATAGAGACCTACGAAATGCCGGCCTGAATCCGTGGTTTGATCAAGGGTTATTATTACCAGGACAGAGCTGGAAATCTGCGATCAAGAAAGCTATACATGATAGTCGATACTTTATTGCCCTTCTTTCTTCCAATTCGGTTGAATAAAGAGGATACGTACAAAAGGAGTTAAAGGACACACTAGATGTGTTAGACGAATATCCAAAATCTGCTATCTATGTTATACCAGCCAGATTAGATAATTGCAAAGTAGATGATGAGAGACTTGCAGACAACATCGTGTAGATTTATTTCCTGAGTGGGAAAAAGGTATGGAGAAAATAATGAAGGCGATTAATATCGAAAAGAAGACAAATTTATCTGGTTCTGTTATACAAGACAATCTTGAGAATAAACCCACACATGATTTCGGGTTATCGAATATGGGAGGCATATCCTATCGAGAGACATGGAATTGTCAGGTATGTGGAAAGTCCTTTCCATCATATTCATCATATTATGAACATTTTGAGACTGAACATAGATAATATACGCTGTTTTGATGTGGCCTTAGTACCTGTGGTTTTGGATTTCTAATAGAACTAGGAGGTAAGGTAGTCAACTTCAGAATATAGTTCTCCGGCTTCATCTCTGTATTTCATGTCCAGCCAGTTTTAGGGGCAATGTTAATGTAAAATGTGTTGGGTTGTTAAAAAGTTCTTATCTCAGTCTATTTCTAAAGTAAATTAATTGTGGAATGAACGGGCTGAGAAGGCCAGACCGATGATAAACAAGGCATTATGATTTTACGCTAATAGGCTTACTGCGTTACGGGAAGACGAAGAACTTAGATATAGTAATGGCGCAATAAGAGAAGATCTACTTTTAAAGGCTACTAAGATACAACATATTGTTGAAGATTTTAGGGATCCTGAGATACAATGAATAGCAATTAGAAAAGAGAAAAAAACTGTTTGTTCCGCATTGATGTATTATGTTAACCATTTAGGGTCATCAAAGAAACCTGTGTCCCAAAAACTAGGTGAAGGCATAACTCTCGATTTTGCAACCATTGACAATGAAATTAATTTCGCAAAGGATACAAAGGAAGCATATGCGAGGATCCAATTTGGGATAGATGACCCGACATTTAACTTCCTAGAATAGACTCTGGAAGAAACAGCTAAATGTTGCTCTGGATATGGTTATACAATAACCAGAATTCTAATTTTAGAGTGCTAGCACTGTGGATACCACCGAACCCGAACGAATGACTATCTATGCCTGAAAAAGAACATGCATGGACCTAAAATCATGTCAATTATGGTTCGCAAACCACTGGCCCCGCCTAATCTTAAAAATAAGAACAATTGGTATTTCAATAATAGAAATTCCAATTTATACTCTGTAAAATGGGAGAACCGCTAGCATCATCTCCTGTATGATAACCAGACCATTTAGGCGACTTACTGTACTGTAACTGTACCCACTAAGAATGGATGCAATGTACAGAAGTATTTGTATTCTCCAGGTTCAGCTGGCATTGTAATTGGTTTGCTTGGTTGATTTGCACCGATAAGACCTGTATCGAATTTACCATCTGGTGTTGGAGATTCTCCCGAAGTTGATGTATGAAGAGCGTTGTCTTGGTTATCCCATATTACCGAGCCACTTGGCGATACGGTAACTGTGGGTGGTTCATAGCCTGCACCACTTGTAGATGCTGAAGAACCTAGGGGCATAACTACGGTAGTCTGTCCAGCACCACCAGCGCTTGTAGCATTAGCTGCACCAGTAGCATTAGTAGTATTTGTTCCCTGAGCTAATGTCTCAGAAGGACCTATTCCAACGAATGATAGTGCCAATATGCCAAATAGCATGCTGGCTCCTAAGACGGTGGAAATCATTTCATATTGTCTTGACATCATTGAAAATTAACAGGCCAACATACAATATAATCATTAATGTTTACTCGGCTTTACTTATATTCTATATTTTCGTAATATACTAAATACGGAGAGTAATCCAATTAGTATTCCCAACCATGTCCTGATTATTCTCCTAGTCTAAAATCAAGAGTGGATAGGTATCAGTTTTGGCATCGATCGATTCATATTCTGACAGGTTCTACTCTCATAGCCTTTAATATCTCAGTCATAGTCCTTCCACCAGGAACCCATGAAACAAGCAGATTATCTGGGTCTTTGTTTACAACTTTAACTCGTTCCTTTTCTTCTCTGCTTACTATTCTGTATGTAAACTCCCATAATGCTTTGTTATCTTTTTTTAGGTTGTTAATACCCTTAGGGCTATCGAAATGTTTTCGTATATACTCACTTTCTGTATAGGCAATACTTACTGCTTCATAGTAATCTATTGTTTCATATCCTTTCTTTTCTGTCCTGTCATTGATAACATCAAGAATACTTTCATATGCTCTGTCCATAACATCGCCGTCAACTAACCTAAACGGACCAAACAGACTAAAATGACAATCATCGCATGCTAAATAGCTACGTCTAGAAAACCCATAGTTGTAATTTCTGTCTTTTAGGCTAATGAAAGACTTGTGCTCATTACAATAGTCACATTCCAGGTATTCTTCTTCATGGATATATCCATGGGAAATACAATACTGGCCAACTCGGATAGGTATGTTAGGCATGGGGTTTTGCTATTACGGTCTTGATTTCTTTATCGTCTATTTCCTTGATTATGAACTTGTAGTCTTTCAAGGCTAATCGGTAAGCATCAAGTATATCTGGATACGATGTAGATTCTTTATCCAATGTGTTTTCTTCTGCTACTGCCGTTCGAAGTGAAGTTATCAGTTTATCAAAGGTTGGATTGATTGCAATATAACCTCTCTCCAATGACATTTTGCAATGAACCAATGGTGGGAAGTTAGTAAATTATTCATGAGGAATAAAGAAAGGACCTACTGGTGGATTAGGATTAGGGTTCGGAGTAGGTACATCATTAGAAGCAGATTCTTCGTTAGGCATTTCTTGTGCTTGTGTGATACAGTCTCCTGAATCATCAACATCGACTAAGCTTAGTT
>JBPCNB010000876.1:0-2964 GCA_051001675.1 Nitrososphaeraceae archaeon
AGGATGATTGACAAAATAATACGTCACGACACACCAAACGATTGTCATAGCCATAAAAATTGTAATGAGAACAGTTACTTCGCTCGAATCATTATATTTGGCAAAAAGCGGTGTGAACACTCCGATATCGTCGCCACCGTTTGAGACTGTAATACCTGTGACCGTAAGGAAAGATAGGTAGGAGTTTTTGTTAATTTGTACGGCTTCCTTTGTTGTCCCGTCCCGGTGTCGAAGTTCTATTAGTCTCTTAACCCCAATACCTATTGGAATAATGCCCATTAGGCCAATCACAAAACTCGGAACCACCAGGGCAATCAGCGAGCCTAATGCGCTTAATAATATTAACACGGCTATTCCCAAAAACTGACCTGTGAAGACGTCGCGGGCTCGAAAACTGGCTGTGGAGAATAAAATAATTAGGATAAAAGTGTCGTCAATGTTCGACGCCACAAACGCCCCAATTCCTATTCCTAACAGGCTGAAAAAATCTATCATAATAGGGCTTGTTAGTTATTGTATCATGTAACTTATCAATGTGAGTCGTCTGAAATATAGACTCTAAAGTAACCTACTCTGGATTAGGGTTTGGTATGCAAGTATGAACGTCTAATATTTGCTGCCTCTTGAACCATTGCCCGCAGGTTGGACATTGAATCCATTTGTAATATTTATCCCAGGGTTCAAAATGACATCCTTTGATCCCACCAGAGCAGTCAGGATTAGGACACCAGTCTTGGCCTAATGTGTTCGGACACCAAACGGTTAGACAAGTACGATTCTTGCAGTCACTAACTATATCATGACCGCCTGTGGTACAAGTACATCCAGGCGACGAGTAGAGTGATGAAGAAGCGTTTTGATTAACATGTCTTCATGTAATCCCGAGTTTGGGAGTTGTTTGTATAGACTGAAGAGAGACAATTCAATTCTGTGAAGTTCGGCTATTGCCCTGATAATGTTCTCTGTATATATGATATCACCAGGACGCAAGTAGGCATCAACGCCAGTATTTGGTTCATCCTCGGACAATGAGTCCGCTGATTGTACGGTTTATCTTGACTGGAATAATGATAAAAGATTTCATGAAGCGAGGGCAGCAGGTCCCGGAGGATACAATGACTTTTCAACATGGATATACGTGTATAGTGAGAAAAATCACCTTATAGCGAACGGGACCCGCGACTTGACAGCAAAAATGCTATGTAGCATAGACAATAATTTTAATTTAACAAGATATAACTCAATTAAAATAGTAGTTAATAATTAGGGACTACGAAATAACATAAATGTAATACAGGAAGCAGCAAATGCGCTGGTCAAAAATTCTTCTGTGCTCAGCACGAACAGCTGAACGATATGAGAAGTAAAGTTGTAACTTCAAAGGGTATTAGTATTGCTAATACATCGTGTAGAATATGAAAGGGCGTGTCTTAGTAGGTGCAGTTATTGGAGTAATCATAGTGGCCTTACCACTGAATAAAGCACCGACAACGTTAACAAAAGACCAAATTCAGATAGCAGAATTAGCCAACAAAACATCGACTAATCCAAGCACGAGTGACCTAGAATCGGAAGGTTTTGAAATAATAAATCATACACCAGCAAAACTCGGCTATGCAGGTATTACAGTTTATAGAATGAAATAGCTGTCCGCATAAACAAATTATTTCTTTTTTGGAATGTCCCAATCAGGACTCATACATTTAGGACATGTTTTTGGTAATAACCACAACATCGGATACCAGTCGTATCCACAATTATTACTTTTGAAAGTCTAGTTATAATATCTCTTGGCATTTGATTCGTTAAAGAATCTACACGGCCTTTGAATTTTTAAATTTTTATTAAAACGGATATAGTCTATAATGTGCACAAAAGTACATTCATTATCGCTGTTGCGGGTTCACTTAGCCAGCGGCCGGAACGGTTTTTTTATTTTAGCAGCTTTTAGAGATGAAATTATTCATTGGCTAACAAATCAAGCTACTAGCGGAACTAGTAATCTATTACTGTCGCATTGCTAAGTAAATTGGATATTATTTCTGGTTTTCCTATAATCGCTCCATCAATTATATCACTATTATTGTAGCCAGCTATTCTGAGGCATACCTCGCAAATAATGACATTCCCACCGTCTGCAATAAAATTCGTTACATTCCCAGTTAGCGTATCGAGTCCAAGATAATGATGAGGATGCGTAACTCCTATTTGTACCCCTTCTACGCTTAGCAATAGTGTTACATTATGTCCTAATTTCAGCAACGTGGTAGCGTCAGAGATTGCGACAGTTGCTCGGCAACATGTGGAAAGATGTTCCTATACTTTGTGATAGCCATCCCCAGCTGTTTTGAAATAACCAAATCCTTTGTATCAATCTCGCCGGTCATAATTTTGTCTATTGTTTTGGTTACATAAAACAACGCATTTTCTAATGTCCTGTCGATTATATCTGTAGAACTATGGGCTTTGAATAAAGCACACAGCAATTCTTTTTGGAAATTTTTGATAAACTCTGGTGTATCATGTCTCCTTGTTTCAATACCCCTTGTGACTAATTCTCCGTCATAAGTAATCCCGAAGTAATGTTTCAATGCTTCTAACTTCTCGTCAGCTTCTAATGGATATGAATTGACCGACCATGAACAAGTAAACATAATACTCTTGAGGGAGTAACGCTTTATTTTTCAAATCATACCTCCGTGATTTTTTAATTAGTCTTTCTAAAAGTAACCATTCAGAAATTGGGTCTATTTTTCTAGCGCGAATGGAGAGACTGCTATAAAATTCTTCCAATTGTTCAATTTTCATTCCGCATAGCATCATAGTATGAACTGGTGAGAAGGTCTTGGCCCAATCTCTTAAGCGTAGATGTCTCTCTGTTGTAGAAGCAAGGTCAAACGGATTTAGAGGAATGCTTTTCTTGACACCTCGCCCATAGTAATCATCAAGCAGAATTAATAGTCC
>JBPCNB010000877.1:0-1460 GCA_051001675.1 Nitrososphaeraceae archaeon
GTGCATACCAATTCCATCCCCATCACCTTCACCAAGTCCAACAACCGCTCCATCAACTCCGATTGTCATTACCAATGTCAACAACAATCAGGTAACAGTAGAAACGATGGTGGATTTACAGTACAAAATTATGAGGGGGCAGTAACAACAACACCTAACTGTCCTCCACAATCAGCAACGGTAATGTTAGGCCCATCTATAATTCAAAATGGTGGAGCACGAATACTCGCATCATTTGAGCCATGTATTCTTACTGATGGTTCAGTAGTACTTAATCTACCAGACGAACAGGGAATCCAACTTGTAGCCGCAAATATACAAGCAGCACAAACAAACACAATCAGTAGTGGCTCCTATGCAGAGAATAGCTCCTATAGCTCAAGGCCAAACCCTCTATACGGTAGATTTGAATGGACAGATTACCGGACCAGACCCTGCGACAGGAAATCCTGTGACTTTAAATGGTAACATCAACGCGCTATTCCTATTTAACAATGGTGGACAGATTGTTGAGTTCAGCGTCGATAACAGTGTAGCATTGAACGCTATTCTACTATAGACAAAAGGATTCCTTTCTACTTTTGATTGATTCAAAAGAGGTCGGAACCTGAGCGATTTTGTAGATAGTTTATTAGAATGTGCTGGTAGTTCTAAGAACGTCATAATATTGTGTACGCTTATGAATAAAGATTTCTGAACCTAACAATCAGCAAAAACTATAGCTTTCTTAGCATATTACTAACATAAACTGACTTTCAAAGATCTGCAGAAGCTAGTCGAGACACAAGCTGGACCCAATACAGAATAGCAATCCAAACTATCACCGGGATTAAGAGAAGATTCAGAGTCGACACAAAGAAAAAGATAGAGCACACAATGGAGTTGTTGTTTCAATCACATCATAGGCCTGCCTAGAAATGATAGAGTAAAGAAGCCGTTATTTGATTATGAAGGGATAATGTTCAAAGCACTTCTGCAGCGAGGATACCAAGATACAGTAATCTTAGATTTCAGACGTACGATCTGAACAATTTCAAAGAGAATCACCTGTGGGTAAAGAAAGCCACAGGGTTGGGAGTAAGAGTTCAGGTTAAGGTGATATCGTATTTAGCCATACAAATGAAAAGTTCTTAAGCCGTATCCTTGTCCTCTAGCGTCAACTCAGGGCCGCAGGAAACTCAAGAGTACCCACATGCATGGAAAGTAATGAGTCTGGGCCTTCCTGCGGCTTCGATGATTAGCAATTTAGGCCCATAGATATTACGGAGTATGTCCCTATAAAGAATAGGAGAGAAAAATAGATACTAGATACTTAAAAAAAGGTACTAGGAAAAGAGAAACTTGCTATCGATATTCTAACTTGAAGACTGTCATTTATTGAGTGGTTAAGTTTGGACCGGGGAGTTTCACATGATCTCATAGAATTCGTCAAATGATCGGTCTTTAAATAACGTCAAAGC
>JBPCNB010000878.1:0-3275 GCA_051001675.1 Nitrososphaeraceae archaeon
CCCCAAACCTTATACCAGCAGAAGCATTTGGCTATTTTGAACCCTCACAGAAGAAAGCTATTTTCGAACAAGGCGCTGCAGGATCGACTCCTACACTGTTTGACGTGTTGAGAAACAATAAGTTTGATTTTGCATTTATAGAACCTCCTTTCATTGGTGGTGATAAAGGGGTCGTAGACAGAGTTGACAGTTTGTGTAAATCTCATAAGGACATAAAATTCTGGTACCTTAAATTTGGAAGTCCAGACAAGGCTGGTCACAACAATGGTCCTATTCCTGATAAAATCAAAAGTACCCTAAGACAGATTGACAAATATTTAGAGCAAGTAATTAGAATTTTGCAAAAAAGATTTGGTGATCTTGATATCATGATAATGGCTGATCACGGAATGAGCAGAGTTGATTCTTATTTTGATATGTTACAAGATCTTAGGGCACTAAATTCGGATATGTATAAGGATTACGTATTGTTCTTAGACTCTACCATGGCTCGGTTTTGGTTCTTTAATGATCGGGCTAGGTCCGAAATAGAAGATTATTTAATGAAACTAAGGCATGGATGGGTTCTTTCTGATCAAGAGTTCAAAGATCTCCATATACCATTGGACAGAAAATACGGTGAGTGCATATTTGTTATGGACGAAGGAAAAATGATTTATCCAGACTTTTGGAGTGGTTCGAGAAAAGCAAAGGGAATGCATGGATATGCAATCCCAAAAAGCAATGAGGCAATTCCAATTTTGATTTTGAATAAAGAAATCTCCCAATATTGCAAGAAGAATAAAGCGTTCACATATGTTGATATCTTCAGCATACTACAGGAGTCGCTCTTTACAACTTGAGTTTGGCGACTAGTAATATGTATCTGGTAAGGAAGGATAGTTATTGTTGTACGATATTTTTATTGTATTCCCTACTGATTTCTCTACTTATATTTGGATCTATTGCGTTGAAGATGGACTTCCAAAAGTATAGTTTTACTGTTCCTGATTCTTTCTACATGCTTTCACCAAAGTTCTGGATTTTTCTTTCTTTTATGTATTCGTTATTATTAGTCTTCTTCTTTAAAGCGCGTGACCAATTCTTTAATGCACTAGTTATAACGACGGCGTATATATTCATTATTTTCCCATTTGTGCAATGGCCCAATGTAATGGGATTTGACCAATTTTTGCACACCTCAACTGCCAGGTTAGTTGAGAACGGCTTACTAGCTGATCGTTCAACCGAGATTAACGATGTCTATTTGGATTACCCCATCACCTCTATCATACAGTCGACCTTCAAGGTTGTGACAGGAATGGATTACATTTTTGGAGCAACTGTTCTTGCCTTATTTATAAAGGCATTTACAGTCTTGATACTTTATGTTATGTCAGCTAGGATATTTGATAAAAAACTTTCTTACCTTGTGGTACTTTTATTCCTTATCAGCGATTTTAGGTTTAACCAATACTACCAATTTGCTCCACAAGCAGTTGCATTTTCTCTATTCATCTTACTATTGTATGCTTATATGAAATCTGATCGAAATAGATCTTTTTTGATGTTAATGCTGCTAAGTTATGGATTGATCGTTCTTGCCCATCCTTATACTTCATTTTTTGCATTGGCTACATTGAGCTCAATTTTCCTTATAGAAAAAGTTTTTCCTAAAAAAACGCGGCCTACTCTAAGCAGCACAATTCTTATTTTTGTAATCATTCTTTGGGTATTCTGGCAACTATATCCTGCTCTACCCAGCTTTAATGCGCGATCTTCGTATGCATTCACAATGCTGACAGATGTTTCGAAATTACAAGATATATTTGAAGAGGCTAAGACTGTTGGGCGTGCGGTATACTCATCGATATTGCTAAATTACCAGATTGCTCTCCAGATATCGCTTACGATTGCCTCAATCTGTGGAATAATTATTGCTAGGAATCATATACCAAGAATACTTATAGCATTATTGGTAGGATTTATGATTCTCATATTTCAATTGATAATTACATCACGTCCTCCTCAACTTATTGCATTAGACAAGCTTTTTTACTTTGGCACTTTGCCTGCAGCATTTTTGGCATTATACCCCATTACAAAAATGTCAAGAACTCGTATATTGCATACATTCGTTCCAGTTTTTGCCATTGTAATTTTAGCCTTAATCCCCATGTCATTTTTTGCCAGTAATCAATTTACCTACATGGATTCAATTAAAACCTGGGAAATGGAATCCGCTTCATTTGCAGCAACACATATTCCTAAAGGATTTGAAAAAAAAGGCACAATGGATTCAGTAACTTCTAAGGTGTATGCGTATTACTCTTATGATGTGGAGAAAACAAAGCCACCATTTGGACTAGCGTATTATAGTCAAAGAAACTTAGACAATCCTAAGGATCTAAATATAAATGCAGACGTAGTTTTCCTAACATTTAGACAAAAAGTAGACTGGTACTACAATCAAGGCACAACACCAAGTAATTGGGATAATCTCGAAAGATCATCTTATCAAGACAATCCCACTTACAATAAATTTTATGACGATTACTATACACGTATCTATGTTAAATGACAAAAATATATTTTTTTATCGTAATAAGGTTAGATACCTAATGCTTTAACTCAAAAACAATATCAATATAGTGAGACCAAGTCGTAATAGAATGATGATAGTTAAGAAGTATCCAGAAATGACTATTTTAAATAAATCCGACTTAGGGATATCTAGATTCAAGAATTTGTCATAAAGTATGCCTACACTTATTTCGAAACGAAGAAATATGATCGGTATTGTTAGAGTTCAATCCGTTATTAGTTCTAGTGCAGTAGTTACAATAATACTACTATCAGCAGCCATTGTAGCAGTCCTTGTGTCTGGACTCTCAGATATGGATGCAACAGCTACAGTAGCTAAGCATAGTGTATTTCTAAAGTTGTCTGCTCCAACTAGCTTACCTTGGGGAAGAACAGTCTCATTTACTGCAATTTTAACAGATACAACTAATACTAAAACAATAACAAATACTATAACACCTATCGAAGGAGCTTTAATCCACTTTGACGGATCTGGAGTTAGAGGAGATGCATATGCAGTAACTGATAGTACTGGCAAGGCTGTATGGACAGGGACTGCCCCGTCTATTGTAGATGGGGGTTGGACAGTACAAGCACGCTATGATGGTGACTCACAGTATTATAGTACAGACAGTTCAGTAAAAACGTACAGTACTGTAAAACACAATGTTGATCTTTTAGTTTCAGTTTCTGATTCAAAGATACCCTGGGGC
>JBPCNB010000879.1:0-10671 GCA_051001675.1 Nitrososphaeraceae archaeon
AAAGTGGATAACGCTCTTGACGTAGCCAATTCAAACCAGAAACTGTTAAATATATATCATATGTCACTGCTGGCTAAATACAATATATTTTTTCTACCAGGCAAGATGGGATGTTTCTCAGAAGCACATAATCTTGGAGACCTTAAAAAATTATTTTCTGCCACTGAGGCCATCGTTGAATCAGGGATACTTGACGAATAGGAAAGTCCATACGCTTTTGATACAATTTGTAAAATAGTCTTATTTAGCAATACAAATTTTCTATTGCTATGTGTCGTCGAGAAACTAAATATGAACGCCATAATCTGTCTGCATGAAATAAGAAATAGCTGTTTCAAACATGAAAAGAATGATAGACTATGGATGGTTGGGTGGACAGTCCATTACTTGCCCATTTGCAATCATTTTAATAGGCATGTAGGCGTATGACTAAAATCAATTGTTGGTGTCCCATGTTGCCCTCGATTCCCTTCGAAAATAAGTCTGATAGTACAGATGGAAACCAGAAGTGTTCTGGAAAACCAGACTTGAAGGAGTCATCCTCTCGAGGTTTGATTTTGGCACTAGATGGAGACCAGACCAGCAAACCCAAAGAGAAAGTTTGGATAGAAGCATATGGTTGTTCTGCAAGCATGAATGATTCCGAAATCATTTCAGGTCTTTTACGAAATGATGGATACGAGATCTCTGAGACTTCACATGATGCTTCGATTAATATCATTGTGACTTGCTCCGTGAAGGATGTCACCGAGCATAGAATGTTACATAGAATAGCAAAGCTTTCTGAAACAGGAAACCCTTTGGTTGTTGCAGGCTGTCTTCCAAAGGCTGACAGGCTCAAAGTCGAATCTGTAAATCCAACAGCAAGTTTGATCGGACCTGACACAATCGAAAAGATAACAGAAGTTGTCCGCTCCGCATCTTCCGGTCGAAAGCAAGTGGAACTTGAAAAAAATAAATCTTATCAAAAGGTAAACATACCCAAATTACGGCTCAATTCTGCAGTAAGCATAGTACAGATAGCTAGCGGATGCATGAGCGAATGTTCTTTTTGCCAAACAAAGCTGGTAAAAGGCGATTTAACAAGCTACAGACCAGGGGAAATAATCAGGCAGATTCAGGCAGACGTCAACCAGGGATGCAAAGAAATTTGGCTTTCGTCCACTGATAACGGATGCTACGGTAGGGATATCGGTACCGATTTAGCCAACCTACTCTTACGGTGCTGCGGAATCGAGGGAGATTTCAAGATACGAGTAGGCATGATGAACCCAATGTATATTCCGCAATTGTTACATTCACTCCTCGATATTTTTTCTCAAAATAACAAAGTATTCAAGTTTTTACATATCCCTGTACAAAGCGGAAGTGATAGGATCTTGGGAAAGATGAAAAGAGGTCATTCAGCCCAAACGTTTTTGAAAGCAGTGAGATTGTTCAGAGACAAGATCCCAGAAATTACAATAGCAACTGACGTTATCGTTGGTTATCCATCAGAAACCGAGGATGATTTTCGGCAAACTATAGATTTGCTAAGGGCCGCTCAGCCAGAAATTGTAAATTTGTCAAAGTATAGCGCAAGACCTGGGGTCCTGGCAGCTACTGAGAAAAAGGTCCATAGCCATATTACTAAGAAACGAACTCGACATCTTGATAAAATTCTAAAAGAAATCAGTTGTGCTCGTAACTCCCCGTGGGTCGGGTGGACTGGCGATATCATAATAGACGAGATTGCTAAAAATTATATACAGGGTAGAAATTACGCTTACAAACCAATCATGGTGGCTGCTTCCAATACCAATAAGGTTAGTGGAGATGTTATTTCCTTGGGCTCCAAAGTCAATGTAAAGGTTTTCGACTTTTCGAGATACGCCTTGCGGGGGAATTTGATATAGATCAAATGTATAATGGGAAGCTCAATTATTCTGTATCGAAGGTTTTTAGTTCGTCAACCGAAACTCTTAACTAATAATTTAACTACTGCGAAATAGGGGGAAGTATGGTGGACAGTTACGATTCTGTAAAATTGCAAAATCCATTATTAATTGTAGGCATTGGCGGTGTAGGAGCAAAGCTTGCCGCTAATTTGACTAGAAACCTCGGGTGTGATTGTCTATTAATAAGTAACGATAAAAGGGATCTTAACCTTGACAAATCCAAGTCAGTCTTTATTGATTCTCAATCATGGTTAAACCCCTCTAGTCACAAAATTCGCTCTCTGGGAATTTATTCGGAAGCAAAAATTAGATCTAGTTTGGAGGCACATTCTACGATAGTGTTGGTTGCAAATTTGGCAGGAAGATGTGGCACAGCAATTGCCCCACTTATAAGTAAAATCTCAAAGGCACATCCTTCGAAAAAAGTCATCTCTTTTGCCATAATGCCATTTAGATTTGAGAAAGACAGGATATTTCAAGCTGGTGTTTCACTTAGACGACTAAGAGAATCCTCTGATGCCACGGTAGTCATTGATAATGATGCACTTCTAAACAATAACCCCGACTTGTCTTTACAAGAATGCTATGATATCATAAACGATGCATTATGCGAAGTCGTTTCATCGATTTCAACTACTTACATCCAAAATTCTGTGAGCCTCTTGTGCACGGGCAGGCAAGATAACAAATCAACAGAGTCGCATGTGAAGGATTGTCTTGGAATGTTGTATGAAAACTCTGACCCCTCATCCATACGGATGGCTACCTTGTATCTTATGGGAGGAACAAGTCTTCCAGTGGGCACCTTGAATTCTATTGTCAATACACTTCAACAAATCTTCAAACAACAAGATGTCATTGATGTATCTCTCGCGATGCCCAATTCTCAAGCCCTCAAAGTGCATTTGCTTGCTGCTGTTAACGAAAAGACTCGATTTGATAACTATGATCCGCTTGGCGAAGTAATTCCTAAGGAAAATATCCTTGACTGGGATGAAATGGACTCTTCCCCAGATATCAAGATTGCGATTCCTAACCTAGAATAAATCATAAGCCGTAACCCGATAGAGAAAAATCTTAGTCGTGTAAAATTCCAATAAACCAGAGCATGCGACTAGAAAGGTACCAACGCAAATTTTGTCTTTGTTCCTGTAAATTTAAGACTACGTATGAAAGAACTGATAAATCAGCCGTCGCTCGATTAGGATAGCGACATTTGTTTCACTTCTTAGTTTTTCTTCCCTTTTTAGCTTTAGCTTCTGTCTTTTTCTTGCCTTTCTTTGTTTTCGTTGGTCCTTTTTCTTTGATTTCCTGTTGATCTTCTGGTTCTTCCTTTTGAGCCTTTTCTGTTACTGGCAACGGCTCCTCGGTTGGTTTTGATTCAACATCCTCGGCTTTAGCTGTACTTTTTGCATCCTCTTTCCTTACGGCTTCCTCGTATGGTGAAACGATAACAATCCCATCCTCATCTTTCATCATCCTGACTCGCAATTTTCTAGGTGGATGTGCTTTTCCCTTTTGCCAAACGTGTCTGTTTAGTTCTTGATCTAATTTTACCTCTCCACTTTTCATGTGTTTTTTAGCAAACTCTCTTATCATATTTATTACTCTGTCGGTCCTTCTATATCGGGGAGTCAATTGAGCTTTTCCAAGATTTATTGTGTAAAGCCGTGTTAGATTCTCTTCAGCGGATGACGACATCTAGGTATCCTCGCTTGAGTTATTATTAATACTATTCTTATCCAACATTAACATCGGACCTCCGCCATAGCCTTCTCTTGGGATTGGTTCTTACATGTCTATGGGTTCTGATAATAACCCATGCTGGGACTGGTCGATTCTGTTTCGTACGACTCAAAAGTCTTTTTTTTCTGGACGTATTCTTTCTGGCGGCCATAGCAAGAAGAACCTTATAATTTCCCTATTTTAAGTGTTCTTTGATTCAGTCTGCAATAAACAGGTGTATGTCCTTACATCCCTAAAATGAAAATGGGACATTGATTTCCTGGATAATACCCAGGCTTCTCATTAAATAGGTTTTTATTCCATCTGGACAAGGTTATTTTATTGCTTTTGCCCAAACAATGTTCATTTAGAACAGACAATAGGCCCTGTCATTATCCGCCGTCAGAGATTATTTCTATCATCACTGAGAGTGGAGAATATATGGTTGGAGTTGTATGTTCTGAACACAAAAGCATAGTGAGTGAACGCATTGAGCAGCGCCAGGAAAATGGTGTAATTCCAAAAGGAAAAATTAAATTTCAAGAAATTAAGATGATGACTACGAACTGCATGAAGACTTACTGAAGTTTGCTTTAGCAGGGCAGACTCTACGGTCCCCTTTTTCTATGGAAACCCTCTCGATCTCATCTGAATAGCCTGTGAGTTGACTGAATATATAGGGTCTATACCCTCAAGCACATCGATCAAATTTTGAGCTGCAATTCTTGACATCTTTATCCTCGTGTTAATAGTGGCGCTACCAATATGTGGTAACAAAATAACATTTTTCAGTCGCGCCAGCTTGTTTGACTTGGTCAGAGGTTCACGTGTATAAGTATCTAATGCTGCCCCCGCAATCCACTTTTTTCGCAACGTCTCGGCCAGATCATTTTCATTTATGATATCGCCCCTCGCAGTATTTATGATATAGGCCGTCTTCTTCATTTTGCTAAATTCGCGCTTACCTATCATGTTAAAACTGTCCTGATTAAGTCCGGTATGAATTGTTAGAAAATCACTTTTCTTGAGCACTTCGTTCAGTTCTGCGTACCTTATACCAAGTCTTGCCTCAAGGGCCTTATCTAGACGGTGCCTATTATGGTAAATGATATTCATGTTGAAGCCCTTTGCTCGTCGAGCGACTGCTGAACCTATTCTCCCCAATCCAATGATACCCAAAGTCGAACTATATACATCAGAGCCCAGGAATAAATCTGGCATCCATCCCAATTTCCACCAACCCTTCCGTACAAATTCGTCTGCTTCAACTATTCTTCTTGATATAGCTAAAATGAGCCCGAATGTTAAATCCGCTGTTGTCTCTGCAAGTACATCTCCTGTAGTAGTAACAAAAATGCCTCTCCTCGTCGCTTCTCGGACATCAATATGATCATAGCCAGTGCTGTATGAACTTATTACTTTAAGGTTAGGTCCTGCCTCCTCTAACACTTGCTTATCAATTTTATCAGAAAGCGTACATAGGATTCCATCTTTATTCCGTATGTTAAGTCTCAATTCTTGTCTTGTTGGAGATCGATTGTGTTGCTGGATGGAAATTCGATATTTTCTAGCAAGTAGCGAGATTGCTGGCTCAAGTATCCTTCTAGTTAAATACACTTCTTTGCCGTCCTTCACGATACAAGTATTACTATTACTAGTAAGTTATAGTTTTTTCAATCTGAAATAGAGATAACGTCTAATGACATCCACCGATGGCCGACTAGAAAGAACGATCGCCAATAGCTTCTAATCTCAGGGATATCGCATACTTTAAAATGAGTATCTTGGCATATTCTTAGCGTCGTTCCTCGAACGCATGTGTGTAATATAGACAATGAATATACTCGACAAAAAGATATTATCATCCGTATACCTCAGTTCACTTGTACCCGAAATATCCCCTTACCAAAGATTATGGTCTGACGGTTTTGTCCCTAGAAACGTATATGACCAAAAAGTACAAGAGCTTTCCAAGAAAGGGTTAATTGACAATAATCATACACTGCAAATCTCCTTTATTGGTAGAGATGCCATAAAAGTAGTGTTGGTCGGAGGAGTCTTCGACCTGATCCACCCTGGACACATCCATACTCTTAAAGCTGCGAAGTCCCAAGGTGATGTTCTAGTGGTGGTAATTGCCAGAACATCCACTGCGAAAAAAATACGAGGGGAAAGAAAAATTTATCACGATGAATCCCTGCGACAAGAACTGGTATCTTCATTGCAATTTGTTGACCTCGCTATAATAGGAAAGGAGGGAACTCTCTATGACACCGTCGAATTTGTAAAGCCAGATATTATAGCATTAGGATATGATCAGGCTCATACTGAAAAAGATGTTGCAGAAAACTGCGCTAAAAGGAAACTAAATGCGAGGGTAATCAGATTAAATACGCCTCTGCCAATAACCAAGAGCTCTACAATAAAAGATGATTTAGGAGATTCATTTTATAACACCTAGTGCTGAATAATGCCTTTTGGAATACGGACTGAAATGGAAATACGATCGCCATTTTTAATTTTAGCATTTTCCTTAATGGAAATAGGGGCTATAATTTCTATTGTGCTATCATCATAGTGCGTGCGTTCTAAGATAAGTAATGCGGCATTTTCGACAAGTCCATAATTTATTTCAGCTGGATAACACCTAACCCACCCGTAGGTTCTAAGCTTATCAGAAAATCCCTCGATAAAAATGGAAGGATGTGTACTCAAGTCCCGTCTTGAATGCATTGAAATTGGATCTGAAAGCTTGAGGTTCAATGTTCCAGGAAACGGCTCATAACCAAGCTTTTCTCTGAACTGTTTACGGTATCCCTCAAGTGACATATAATATGCTCCTTCTCCCATCCCTGAAACCACACGGCCCTCCAGTGTAATAACATCACCAACACTTGATTCAAACGCAGACTGCAGTTTCTCATAGAGACTGTTTATTTGCATGTAGCCATTGTCTGTTATTTTGATCCTTATTGTGTGACCTTTTCTAATCCTAACAATATACCCCACGCTCTCTAGATCAAGAAGATGCTTAGAAGCCGACTGCTGTGATCTGTTAATACTTCTGCTTAATTCCCTAGTTGTAACCTCAACATAATTATGACGGGCACCCAATAAAAGGAGATGAACCATCGTTAGTATTTGCTGAAGCTTAATGTCCATTATGACATCTAATTGATAACACCCATGTCATGAAATGTACGTACTTTAATGTCTGACGCCCTCTTCAAATCCCCCGTTCTATGTCCAACAATATACTCAATGCCGACTCGATCTGCTGCCTCTACGAGCCTCTGTGTAATTATACCATCGAGAACCAAGACCTTAGCCCCCTCTGCTCCGTTGAGCTTTCTTATAAGATCGGACACCGGGAGCTTGAGAATAGTTCTCATTGATGTATCTAGTATTGCAGCCTCCAAAGTCTCATTGATTTGTGGATATAACTCCTTTACTGCGGAGAATACTTCAGGATTATCATTGGGATGGCTGGAGGACATCTGCTCGTTTATCACGGGTTGCGTATCTGCACTCTCTCTCTTTTCTCGCCTATGTTGCGATTTTAGATCGGAGCTATGTGGTTGTTCTTCAGCTAATTGCATTTGACGGGGAGAGTACGTGCCTTGCTTATTGTCTACAAGCGTGGGTGATGATATTACCTCCTTGAGGATCTCAGTTATCTCAAGTGGAGTAAGTTCTTCAACTTCTCTTCCAGCAGGTGCTCTCAACACTTTATGGATATTTACTAGCCCTTGCAGTTCCTTTAATATCAAATCTCCTGCTCTATCCCCGTCGATGAATGCTATAACTTTCTTACCTTCTGTAAGCTTTGTTATTGTCTCGTCGATTTTTGCGCCCTCTATGGCGATCGAATTATCAAAACCCGCGCGTAGTAGGTTAATGACATCGGCTCGCCCCTCCACCAAAATGATCCAGTCGGCATCAAACACACCCGTACCGCAAGCGAGTTGAGCTTTTCCATATGCAGTGAGCCTGCCTGGCTTGGTTGCGTCGTAAACATCTTTTAACATTTCCTCCCCCTCGCTAATAGTCTTTGTAGCCCATTCTTGAACTATCTTTTTAGCGCGGTCGACAATAACTTTTTTCTTGATTGCTCGTATGTCATCTATACCTACAAGCAAAAACTTGGCCTGAAAGGGTCCGACTTTATCAATACTCTCAATCGCCGCGGCTATTAGCGCTGCTGTGGAAATGTCTGTGCTCATAGGTATCAACGCGTCTCCTCTGGCCATATTTGATCTACTATCTACGTTAACTTCTATTCTACCAACTTTAGACACCTTTTGCAATTCATTAAGGTTCATTTCGGGACCAAGAAGGCCCTCAGTCTGACCGAATATCGCTCCTATGATATCGGCTTTTTCGACGAGACCATCAACCTCGAATTTAAGTTTAACATGATACTTAACAATACCTGTATTAGGCAATCTCATAACCTCATATACTATTATTAAAAGTACAAACTTTTCGCTAGAATATAAGTGCTTGGACTTGAATCCTATGGACTTTTATCCCGTACATTGTTGTAGTCAGATATACATATACAGATCCTTCCTAGCGCCAGTGATTCCCGATACAAGCGGCGCATATGAAACCAAATCCTCAACATGCCGAATCTTACCGTTGGATATCCTAGCGAGGGTTTTTTTGTAAAACAAGCTAACGTTACCGCCCCTTGACTGCAATTGTGTGAGGAGTTTGCTTGTGAGATATTTACCAGTTCTGTCCATGTCTAGGAGTAAAATTATTTTTTTCTCTAGGTAATAATGCCTATCAATAAAATCATTTATGCCCTTATACCGATTTAGCGTTGTTACCTGTCCGCTAAACCCAATTTTAGCAAGGGCCTCTACATCTCTTTTGCCTTCTACTACGATAACAGACCCCCTTTCTGATTCAATATTAAGCCTATCCACAAACGCACGTAATCGGGCAATAGTAGCCGAGTCCATAGGTCTATACCCCATAGTCTGAACCATATGTAGACACAACCAAATTTAACAATTGTCATAGGTGGCCTGAGCAAATCCCAAATATTTTCCATGAATTGTGGAAAAAATGCCGAAAGTGCTTTATTGTATGCCGTTCGTATTCTAACATGGACGACGACCAGGGCGAGCCAGGTCTTGATTATAATGATCCTAACCTAAACCCGCTAATATGCGATCTGTGTAAGAAAACATTTCCTAGTTTGGACGAGTTAGGAGAGCATCAGAAAAAGGAACATGACATGTGAAATGATCTTTTGCACGGTACAAGCCCTTACTGTAATTGTAAAGTCAATTGGTTCTCAATAAGGTTTGGATCTTGTTGAGATAGGCTAATCAGAAGATAAATGTTTATGCAGTTATAGATTCGTCGTGTCAGATTTGGTTTTAATCGAGATTTACCAGGAAAACTTAAAATTTTCATTGATAGTATCGAATGACTAAAGATGGAATTCGGTATGCTCGAGATGAATATCGGAGCGTCAGAATGGGGTATTATTATCCTAGTACTCGTGCTATTGATAGCAGGTTCAAATAGATTTTCTGATGTAGCAAGGCTTTTTGGCCGGGCTACTGGGGAATATGAAAAGGCGAGAGATTTATTTCAAAAGGAGAAAGATAACGCAATGTCTGTGGGGGCTCCAGTCTCACATAGTTCGTCTATCGTGCCACACATTATAGGTCCAGTTGGATCTGAGAGAGAGAAGCTCAAAACCATTGCAAAGGCATTAGGAATAAAGGAAAGTGAATTGACTGATGACCAGTTACGTTCTTTGATTTCACAAAAAATCAAAAAAAAAAATAGTAATTAATAGATATGCTCTTCTCTCGTTGCTCTCACGTCGAACTTGAGGCTCGAGTGACGACACGTTACCGTTAAACACGGAAGCAATCGCACCGTCATATCATTCAACACTTAAATACGCCAGATTTTTTCCTGAATATTGTAATGTCTGAACCTAGCACCAATAATACTATAAACCCTTTTGAGGTTGCTTTAAAACAGCTGGAGGAGGCAGCCAAGATAGTTGGAATAGACAAGGGTATGCATGATATATTAGCCCACCCAAAACGTGTTCTTACGGTTTCTCTTCCAACTCGAATGGACAATGACGAAATTCACGTTTTTACCGGCTTTAGATCACAACATAGCGACGCGAGGGGCCCATTTAAGGGAGGCATAAGATATCACCCTCAAGTAAGTGTCGATGAAGTAAAAGCCCTTTCTATGTGGATGACTTGGAAATGCGCAATCGCCGATATACCATATGGCGGAGGCAAAGGTGGAATAATTTGCAATCCAAAGCAGATGTCAGCCGGTGAACTTGAACGAATGACTCGACGTTACGCATATGCAATCGCAGATATTATAGGCCCCCATACTGATATTCCTGCTCCAGATGTTTACACTGGCGGTAAAGAAATGGCTTGGATTATGGATACTTATTCTGCTCTCAAGGGTAACTTTGTTCAGCCTGAAGTTATAACTGGAAAACCCCTCGCAATAGGAGGATCTTTAGGAAGAAATGAAGCAACCGGGAGAGGTTTATCATTCACAGTAAGAGAAGCTGCTAAGAAACTAGGAATTAACCTTCAAACCGCAACCGTGGCCGTGCAAGGTTTCGGAAATGCAGGCCAGTTCGCCGCTCAGCTGTTGGAGGAGCAAGGTGCAAAGGTCGTGGCTGTTTCAGATTCGCAGGGAGGAATTTACAATAAGAACGGAATTCATATCGGCTCGCTCCGGAAGCACAAAGAAAAAAAAGGCTCAGTTGTTGGGTTTCCGGACTCCAAATCAATTTCGAATTAGGACATACTTTAGACGGACTGCACCATATTGATACCGGCTGCGCTTGAAAACCAGATAACCAAGAAAAATGCAGCAAAAGTTACAGCAAAAATGGTGGCAGAAGCAGCAAACGGCCCAACTACTCCCGAAGCAGACGAAATACTTTATAAGAACAAAACTTTGGTGATTCCAGATGTGCTCGCAAATGGAGGAGGAG
>JBPCNB010000880.1:0-1118 GCA_051001675.1 Nitrososphaeraceae archaeon
GGAATACACCGAGTAGGGCACAGGGTAAGAAAGACCTAATGGTGGATGAAAAATCGATACCACTAAGTCTAGGTCAACTCCTGTGTGCAGTCAAGTGCTAGAACAAATGATTGCTTATTGAAAAAGCAATATCCTAGATATTAAATGATACTCAAATAAACAATAGTTATTTGCTCTACGATAAAGTCCTATGCCTTTGTATGTCAATATATGCCAGGAACTAACTCTATCAATACATTATTTATTCGCTTAGAAGTGCAACGAATACGTTGTAAGCCGTACCCATTCTCATTTTTATGAACGAAAAACTTGTTGCTAAATGTAGTATAAGCTATAGAAAAATGTTCTTTTTCTTAGTTCGTTAATTTTCTATATCATTCATTAATAACACGTTATCTAGCCGTTATTTGTACTCCATTTTTCTATATATAATTATCATGAAAAGATATTATGATTAGTTCAAATACATAGTAGCCTTTCCTGTAAATAATTGGTCTGGTAGCTTACCGCTGCTAAAGTAAATGATATCACGATTTACATCGCTGGATCTAAGCAAGCTCGAAAAAATCCGAACCAAAAACGCCATAGCATCTATCTCTTTGATGATGCTTCTTGTATTGTCATTAAGCCCATATTATATTTCGGGCTTAAAACCTGCAAATGCTCAAGTAAATAGTCCTGTCTGCAAAGAGTTACTTATTGCCAAAGTCGCAGCAAATGGTGCGCGGGGCGCAGAAACAGCATTGCTTGCAGTAGATAATGATATTAAAACTAGATGGGCCAATGACGGAAAAGGCTCATTTATTCAGCTAGATTTGGGCCAATCTGAGGCGATATGTAATATAGACATAGCATGGTGTACCGGCCACGAAAAATCATACAATTTCGTAATATCCACTTCCGAGGATGGGAAAACCTTCAGGGACACTGCTTCGGCCAGAAGTACCGGACAGACTTCATCTCCGGAAAGATACAATATACCTGACCAAACCGCCAGATATGTCAGGATAACTGTTAATGGAAATACTGATGATGACTTAGGGAGTATAAATGAGATGTCAGTAAGAGGACGAGTATCAGCAGAGCAACAAACTTGTACAATTCCTAAAATAACAGGA
>JBPCNB010000881.1:0-6478 GCA_051001675.1 Nitrososphaeraceae archaeon
CAGACAATGTGATATCAGCTACCAGACTAACAAATAACGCAGTCTCTGCAAATATGGAATTATTCAGTACGGCGTTGCAGCAAACAAAAGACAATTCAAAGGAGTTTTCAAGATTGGGCATAAATGCGGCCAAAGTCTTTAACGAAGCTTCAAATGAGATAGCTACTACAGGTTTTTCTGCGGTAGAAACATCAAGACAAAGAAGATAAGACTGGAGATAAAAAGAACGACATACACTTGAGATAAAAAGAACGACATACACTTGAGATGTATATATCCTTGATTTCTATCATGTGCATTTGAACTGGCCTAGGATCACATCAATCTATCATACCTCGATTTTATCACAATGTCTAATAGACATTTTTTCGCAATAATATTCCCCCGATATTTAAGTAGAAGTCACGCAGTTCCAATTGCTGTCTACAAATTACTGGTTTTCATGGCATTAATCCTGTTTGTTATAGCTACGAGTAATAAGACAAGCAATAGGTAGAAAAATAGATCTCCTATTTCATTACGATTTAAGGCTAACCCAACTCACTGTGAGATATAAGCTTCCAGCGAAATACTTATCTATTGTAGTTTATTTGGGTCGAGTACTATGAAAATAATAAAATATTCAAACGCCTCACACGAAGAGATTAACTATGACTGCTGAGTCAGAGCCTGTTCGGGAACCAACTGATCATCGATGCGAGCAATGTGGAAAAGTGTTTGCAAAAGCAGAACATCTTAATAATCATTATAACACAGAGCATGTTGAATAAAATTGATTCTTCAGCTTGAGGGTTTTGTATTGTCTAAATAATTCCTTTTTTCTTTTGCTGATCTTTTCTGCAGGGTATAGTCTATACCTTTATTAATGCTCTTTCTTTTGAAAATCTCTTTTACCAAGTCGGATATGTCTGTGAGGTGTCTTTCTAGGAACGATTCACTTAACAACTAAAGATTTATGAAGAACTATTAAGATGCAATCAGGAATACAAAAGAGAAAGCCTAGAATTAGCAGTCTTATCTGTTTAATATTATTTAGAATGCGTTTAGAAGCAGCATGACACATACTTTTATAATCTATAATCCCATCTTATTCAAATCGCCACCTTTGGTATTAAGGGTACTGTCAATATGACTAGTATAATACCTCAAATAGACAGGGTTTCAATTTCAGACATTAAGTCCCATATAGATTGCTGTCTGTTTTCAGGCTTAAGGTCGATCATTTTTAAAACACATTGATCTAGTGGTGGAGGTATGAGCGAATTATATTCAGAAGGAGAATTTACTACAGATCTACTCATACCAGGGTTATTTGGATCATAGGGCGGTGGACGCCTTCTTGTTAGCATTTCATAGAATATTACACCTAGAGAAAAAATGTCGGTACGTCCATCAATCAATCTATCGTTGTCATTAACGGTGGCAAACCACTGTTCTGGAGAACAATAGTCAGGAGTGCCACCTATATTTCCTTCACTTACTACAGCAGTCAGTTCTAATGATCTTCTATCGAGATCGATGGTAGTAGAAGGATTAGAGCTGCTATTACTATCAGAAGATTCTCCAATCTTGACAAGTCCCCAATCCGCTATCTTAATAGATGATTTTGTACTATCTGTAAACATGATATTGCTTGGTTTTAAGTCTCTATGATAAATATTGGAGCTATGAGCTTGTGCTAAAGCATTACAAACAGGCAGAACTATATTGCTGATAGTCCATCCTAAGCCAAAATAATATTTTTCATCATTGTCGAATTTTTCAGCCATATATTCCTTAAGAGAATTTCCACCCAGGTATTCCATTATATAATATGGCGTAAACTTTGGTGCATCTCCTCCAACATTCCAATAGAATACCTTGACAATATTTGGATGGTTTAGTTCTGAGAGAGTTTTAACTTCCCGTTCAAAACGCTGTTTACTAACCGTATCCATATTTGTTAACTCCTTTAACGCATAAACCTTGTTATCTTCTTCATTTAGTATCTCGTATACCGTCCCAAATGAACCAGAACTAATATGCCTATTAATCGTATATTTCAAAAGAATTGGACGATTTATAATATGGGAAACAGAGGATATAACGATTCACAAAAGCAGGAGATGTAGGTGCAAAGATTTACTCATGAATTAGAGCCTTGGAATATATCTGAAGATGCATTTCCGAAAGACGGTTCAATGTGTGGCAAATTGAAGTTTTTCCTGAAATATGCCATCCTTGCTCCTTCTAACCGTAATACTCAGCCATGGAACTTTAAGATTCTCAATGATAATACAATAGAACTATATGCTGATACAAGCAGGGCATTACCAGTAGTAGATCCTAGAGGTAGAGAATTGACTATTAGCTGTGGGGCTGCCCTAGGTTACTTGCAGATAACAATAAGACACTTTGGTTACAAATACAAAACAGAAGTATTATCGTCTTATGAGGAGAAGAAAAAGGATGAGCGTCTTTTAGCTAGAATAAATGTCTATGGCTATGGTGGAAGTGACGAGGGTACTGCTAACATACAAGAAAATAATACTGAAGTCAATTCACTGCAAGAGGACGATAATAATAGATTGTTTGAAGCAATAACTACACGCAGAACAAATAGATTTAGATTCGAAGATAGGAATATTCCTGACATATTATTGGCAGGATTTTATTATATTGTCGACAAGTATCCACAGTATCAAAAGCAACAAAAACACCAAGAAGATTCAATATGGTTGCATATTGCAGAAGAGGACGATGAAAAAAATGCATTAGCAGAACTCATAGTGCAAGGAGATCGTATTCAGCTTTCAGACAAGCACTTTAGACGTGAACTAGTTTCATGCATACGTCTGAACAGCAGTCGTAGGAGAAGAGGTGACATACCTAGATATTCATCAGGGATTAGTAATTTTATGTCTATGATAAGCCCTTTTGTTATTACGACATTTAATATAAACAAAAAACAGGCTGAAAAAAACCGTGAGCTTGCAGCAAGATCACCTGTTCTTGCAGTTTTAGGTTCACATTCAGACGAGCCTTTTGATTGGATAAATACAGGTATGGCTTTAGCCAATATTTTGTTACTTGCTAGTTCTGAAAATGTTTGCTGTTCTTTTTTGAATCAGCCTATACAGATCTCACAGTTGAGGCCTAAATTGCTCGATGCAATAAGTAAGAATAAGGGATTTCCACAAGTTTTGCTTAGAATGGGATATTCTAGTGAACAAATAAGACCTTCACCTAGAAGGAATGTAGAAGAAGTTCTTTGTTAGTTAGTATCTATCTTTATATTCCATATTCTATTTCAATATGTTTCTGCATTTGAGCAACCCTCTTATACTACTTAACGCCCTTCGTCATTACACTCAGTACTTCATAATGTGTTACTTCTCCACCCTCTGCAAGACAAAAATACAGCACATAATATGCCAGAACCCGCTGCAGAAAATTTGAGCCAAGTGACCTTCGAAAGATAATAGTCTGGAGATCAATTAAGGCAACACTCATTACAGTAGTGTATTAGACACTACCATACAGGACAGCGATACTAGGTTAACAAAAAGAACAAATTAGAAGGTCAACAAACATCACATGAACTCATCGCCATATAGCAAGAATCATGAGTCCCTTTTTTCACTCCTTTGACCCCCGGTAGACTAGTTTTGGTGCAGGTAGACCGAAATGCAGAGATGGTAGACCAGGATAAAGGGGGAGGTAGACTAAATAGGTCTACTAAAGGCTTATCGCTTTCTTTTAGCTTTTATGATATAGATGACGTGGCTGTTAGTAGAAATGATGACAATACAAAGCTGACAAGGGTAGTATCCGATAGAATATTACGATAAATTACAGAAAATCACAAATAATGTCTACAGAAATAAGGGAATCAAAAATCCTACCGTATCAGAGTTTTTACGATTTATAATAGATCATGTGGCTGATGAAATTCGTAATAACCCAAAATTTTCAACTTAGCGTAATAGATTTAGTAAATGTCTGCCAAAATGACAGAGTGGTGTTATTTAGACTGCCACTTGCGATTTCAACAGGGACTTGCAGCCGAGATCGTCTTCACCCCAGAGAAATCAATTTTTCGAATAAAAGTATAATTTCTAACATTAAAACTAATAAAGTTAATGTAAAATGTATAATATCATGATACTTTTATAAATAGATAAGGTGACTGCTGGAATAACAAGAAAGGCATTTCTGGGTCATGAATTTACCGATAGCAAAATTGCCGTTACGTTGGAAGGATCTCGACTCTCGGGTTGTCAGAGGAGTAAATATCTAACATAGGAATGATATCAATGGTTCCGGTATCAAATCAGAGTGATCAAGAATGTTACAATGATGGGGGATGGATGTTAAGTGTTCCAGAAAGTCTGTCAATAACCTGCTGCATGGATAGTCTAATATCTATCCGACATTCCCTTAAATCAACAGATTCAGTTTGTTTAATTTACACTAAAACACAAATATTATAACGAATACTATAATCCGTTTCTCAAAAGCTAGCTTCTGGGACGCCTGCTAGTATGAGATCCAGAGCAATATCCACAATAATCATTTGTATCTGGTCTTTTATGACATATACATTCACATCTTCCACCACGACTTCCACTAAATTTTCTTTTATTCATTATTTATTACAACATACTGATGGGTATTTTAATCATTAGATGATTTTTATGATCTATATTTAATGTTAACCGGTTCCACTGAAGAAATGTAGCGGCTTTCTTCCTTGTTTCTGTCCAAAATGTGTATCTATCTATAAGATATTTTAGCTGAATACTTACAACATGTGATTATCCGACGCCATAGTAGAAAAAAGCCGTTGTATTCAGAGTAAGGCTTTTCAGAAACAATTCGTAATAGGGAGATCAAGGACAGGCGTGTAGCTGCTGCAGAATATATTGCACATCCTGAGATGGGGACAACAAGAATATTAAATGCAATTCTTAGTCATAATCGTCAGATATTTACTTTTTCAAATACTTCTCGATTATTATGAGTGGAGACGTTCTTTGGTAGAAAATATTTGCGGATGCATGAGGATAGATGAGGTAATTCCAGAGATGCATGTATTAAGGCCCGCATAAGACAAAATATGAACAAAAATTTAAATCTCCATCGCTATTTTTTATGGTAAGAGAATAAAAAAATGCATAATCTTATTTGCAACTATCCCTATCTCTTGATTATATGCTATTAGTAACAATATCGATGTTTAGTCACTGGGGAGATACTAAGAAATGAGCAATAATGAAGCCGATCTATTCGTCAAGTGTTCAAGGTGTACACATCAAAAGGCGGACCATGACCGGAGTGCCAATAAGGATAAGATGAAGTGTCTGATTGGTAATTGCTCATGTAGGAGTTTTGCGCCCGATAGAAAATATTACAGGTCCTCTAAGAAATGAAATAATCCGACCTTCAGAAACTAATGATGAGTCTCCCAAATTGTGATAAATCTCAAGAGAAACCTCCCCCAAGAGCCTTATTTGTGCTTGCTTTCAATAGTATTAATTTATTAAGTATCAAAACAGAATAAACAGTGAGTTTTTTATGTTCTCTGAAACCAAACAATTGGATGACAAGCAACGCCAAAGGATAGAAGTAAGTCTTGCTAACTACAATATACCTTTTCAAATATTAGAAAAAGTAGCGGAAAATTGTGGCTGTAAAATAGACGCTCGTTCTTTTGTGACACGAGGATCTGGGGAGAAGGCAAATCGATTCTCTTGCTTAAATAATGAAACCATTCTTCTCCTTCAAAGGATATTCCTTGACTGCGAGGATTGTTTCTCCAATTATAGACTTGCCGTGTATATGTCCTGGAATTATTATCCAAAATATTATAAATTTCTTATGAATCAAAACCTTGACGGAGTATCCGGTGCCAAATATCCGGTTGATGTTTGCATATATGCAAAGAATACACAAGACCTTGTGGCAGTTGGAATTCAGAATCAGGAAAATGGTAAGAAAACCGATAGTAAAACCCTGAAAACTTTTTTGAAATCTATTAAGGATATTTGCGGAATAGAGAAGCATATCCAAAGTGCGTATTATGCTTCCTCTTTTGGGTATGAGGAGAATAACGATCTGAAGGAACTAGTAAAAAAATATCCTCGAATAAATGATATGGTGCTAAAGTTTGTCGAATTCCGAGATAAGGTCTTCTGTGAGATCAGTACCCAAAGAAAATTATAATAACTATAAGAAGCAACTAGTTAAGTATTTTAACTCTGCTCTTCGTTAATAGAAGAAAAATTATGCAATGCCGAAAATAAATGCGGATCAAATAACAGTCCTTCACCGAAAAAATAGTCAATTAAATTTTCACGTCAGGGTATTACGAATATTAGAGATTGTGCAAGACATTATTACTTGTGAGTGAGAATGGTATATCGTAACCTTTACCGAATTTATGGAGAAATGGAGTTTATGATCGTTATTGCATATGGTATCAAATGCATAACCTCCA
>JBPCNB010000882.1:0-5855 GCA_051001675.1 Nitrososphaeraceae archaeon
CATTATACGCTTCAGGCGATATAGTCTTTCCACTGCTCTTGCCAATGAAAATAGTTCTAAAAGTCTGTCCGTCCTCTGAAGCCGATATTGTGAAAGTATTCACCCTTTGGTTTCCACGATACCACGAAATGTCAACGTCACAGATGCGCTGTGATGAGCCCAAGTTATATTGAATCCACGATGGAAGTCCTAGTTTTGACCATTTTGTATTTACATTGTTATCAAGAGTATTCTGGGGTATTTGTCCATCATTTCCAGTTGCTGATATTCCTTTTATTTTAGGAACTGTACAAGTTTGTTGCTCTACTGACACTCGTCCTCTTACAGAGATCTCCTTTATACTCCCTAAATCATTTTCAGTATTTCCATTAACAGTTATCCTAACATATTGCGCAGAATGGTCAGGAATATTGTATCTTTCAGAAAATGTACTTTGCCCGGTACTCTTTACCTTAGCAATATCTCTGAAAATTACTCCATCATTTGAAGTTGATATTACAAAGTTGTAAGCTCGTTCGGCTCCTCTATACCATTCAATATCAATGTCACATAAGACCTTTGACTGGCCTAAATTCAGTTGAATAAATGAACCGAGTGCCTGATTAGCCCATCTTGTAGTAAGGTCCTTGTCTACTGCTAACCCTGCACTCCTCGCTCCTCGTTCACCATTTGCTGCTACTTTTACAACGGGTAACTCTTTGCAGACAGGACTATTTACTTGAGCATTTGCAGGTTTTAAGCTCGAAATATAATATGGGCTTAACGACAATACTAATAGTATCATCAAAGAAATAGATGCCATGGCTCGGATTTTTTCAGGCTTGTTTAGATCCAGCGGGATAAATCGTAATATCATTTATTCTAGCAGCGGCAAGCTGACAAACCTATTATTTACGGGAAAGGCTACTTTGTATTTGAATTAATCATAATATCTTTCCATGATAATTATATATAGAAAAATGGAGTACAAATAATGGCTAGATAACGGGTTATTGTTGAGATAGAAAATAAGCGAACTAGAAAAAGAACCCTCTTCGAAAGCTCTATGCTACATCGTAAAACGATTACCACTCTTACACCTGTGAGAATAAATGTGGATCATAATCTATCCACAGCAAAATAAGCAAAAAGGTGGGACGCATTATTGCATCTCACAAGGCATAATGACTTTATTGTAGAGCAAATAACTGGTGTTATCCTGAGTTTCATTTATTATCTAGGATATGGGTTTTGTCGGTAAGCAATTCAATTGCTCTAAGCAAATGACTAGGTCACAGGGCTTGTCTGAGGCTAAGTGGCATTAATTGTTCATTCCCCATTAAGTCTTACCGGTGACCGAGTCATTTTCTTGCGATCTCAGGAGTTTGGAAAAGGCGTTTCTTTAGCATTATTGCCAAAGCGTATTTCTGATAATCATTAACATTTTTGAGGAATGGCTTTCAATAGATAATATTGTATATAAGCTGTTATTATAACCATTATCATGCAATATTTTATGGCTCTTAAGATAGGAGAGAAGAGGGTAAAGTCTGCTCAAGAACTATTGAGCAGGTACACTGGCCATGCCATGCCTGCTCTAGCCTTAAAGGATGATAAGAGCAATAAATGGGAACCCGTAGGTGAAGAAAATCTGCTTGCTACAGTAAATGAGGTTAACGGATTTATGATTGCATTATGTGACAAGAACGGTATTGCTAAATCAATCGCTCAATGGTTTACGGAAGACGTCAAAAATGAGATCGTCGAAAGAATCAACAAGGAACAGAACATAGAACAATATTCAGGGAAACTTTCCCTTCCGATATGAACAAATGAATACTTAATTAGAGACTTTTATGAATTGCTTTAGCTCTTGACACAAAAAAAATTCAAGCAGGAAATTGAGGTAAAAGGTCACCTTATTGATTCAATGATTCTGACCAGGATATTTGATAAGATCATGGATCTTAAGGGTGATTTTCAAGTCCTTGATTTTAGTGTAGGAAAGAAGAAGAAAGATTCCAGTTATGCTCGTTTGGTAATCCAAGGCAACGATCGAGATCATCTACATCAGATATTAGAATCTGTATATAGAGATGGAGCACAGCCAGTATCTGTTCATGAGGTAATACTTGAACCGGCTGACGAAGATATGGTAATGGTTGACAACTTTTACAGCACTACCAACAATGCTACCCAAATCTATTATGATGGATCATGGATTAATGTCCAAGAAATGATGATGGACAAATGCATAGTTGTTGATACTGAGAGAAAGGCGGCGGTGTGCAAAATGATACGTGATATTAAAAAAGGAGATATGATGGTAGTAGGAGAACAAGGAGTCAGAATAATCCCACAGGAACGGCCGAGAGAAGGTGTAGATATTTTTCAATTCATGAGCAGCACCAGCTCTAGTGAACGACCCACGCAGCAAATTGCCAGAAAGGTCGCAAATGATCTTTACAACATAAAGAAAGATGGTGGAAAAATAGTCGTAGTCTGTGGTCCAGTTGTAATTCACTCCGGTGCAGCAGAAGCCTTCGCGAAATTAATTCGAATGGGTTATGTAAACGGGTTGTTAGCAGGCAATGCTCTTGCAGTCCATGACATAGAAAATGCATTAATGGGAACTTCTTTGGGGATGCATGTAATTGACGGTACTCTCGCGATAAGAGGTCACAGGAATCACATGCAGGCGATTAATGAAGTTTTTAAGGCAGGATCGATAAAGGCTATGGTCGAAAAGGGAATTCTAAAAAAAGGAGTTATGTACGAGTGCATTACAAATGACATTTCGTACGTATTAGCTGGATCTGTCAGGGACGATGGTCCTATCCCCGACGTTCTCACAGATGTTGTTGAAGCACAACGAGAATACAAGAAGGTGATAAAGGGTACAAAAATGGTTTTAATGTTATCCACTATGCTACATTCTATTGCAGTAGGGAATATGTTGCCTGCAGCAGTCAAGGTTATTGCTGTGGATATAAGCCAGCCAGTTGTAACAAAGCTTCTCGATAGAGGAACTTCTCAAGCTGTAGGGATTGTAACAGATGTCGGGGCATTTTTACCTATTGTGGTACAATATTTAGAACGGTTGATAGCGAAACGAAAGAAAATATGGTATCAAAATAAATAAGAATAGGAAAGGAGAATTAATCTGTTCCACCCAGCTTTCTGTTTATTATACTAAGGGTAATTTTCGGGTCTGCTCTACCTTTAGTTAATTTCATGACTTTACCGAGTAAGAAGTTGGCAACATTTGGGTTATTTTTCGCATCTCTTATGGCTGATTTCTCGACTCTGAATACTGACTCTACGGCCTCTGAAATAATATTTCTATCTTCTATCTTTAGTACATTTGTTCTCGCTAACACCTGTGATGGTAGTTCTCCAGTTTTTATTATTTGAGTGAAAATCATTTTTGCAATATTTCTGTTTATAGAATTACTGTCTACCAACTTTGCGAGTTCCGCGATATGTTTTGCTTCAATTTTCAAACCTGCAAAGAAGGATGACGGCTGGGGGTAAATAGAAGCAGAATCTATTTTGGATTCTATCAAAGTATCTTCATCCGTAAATCTTATAAGTTCAGTAACGATCCAGTTTGCAATCTCTTTAGGTGAAAAGTAAATTTTGACTGCTGACTCAAAAAAGTCAGCGAGTTCCTTATTATCGATCAATACCTGAGCGATGTGTTCAGATAGTTCATAGCTCATTATAAAACGATCTTTTCGTTTATCAGGCAGTTCCGGCATATTTACGTTGATTGAAGATACATATTCTTTACCCAATAGAATAGTTGGTATATCGGGTTCTGGAAAATATCGATAATCCTGCTCTTCCTCTTTTACTCTAGATTGGATGGTTACTTTTCTTGAATCATCCCAATGTCTGGTTTCGGCTTCAATTCTAATGTCATGCATAGACATTGTTTTTTGTCTAGCAATTTCGTAATTGAGTGCTTTTTCGACCTCTTTGAATGAGCTTACGTTTTTTATCTCAACTCTTTTCCCACCTCGTATTGAAATATTGGCATCGCATCTAACCGATCCTTCCAGTTTTGTATTGCATACTCCCAGGTGTTCTATGATCGAAGTAATTTTATTCAAAAATATGCGGACGTCCTTTGGATCAATAAAATCAGGTTCAGTTACAACTTCTACAAGCGAAGTCCCCGCCCTATTGTAATCTATTAAAATATAAGAACTACTACTATTGATACCGTTGCTTTCGTAAACCAATCTGCCTGGATCTTCTTCAAGCTGGATTCTGCGAATTCCTGAGCTCTTTTTACCATACTTTAATCGTCCTTCTATTCCGATACTTGTAACTCCATACGCATTGTATTGAGTCAATTGGAAGTTTTTTGGAAGATCTGGGTAAAAGTAGTTTTTTCTATAGAACATTATACTATCTGGGATTCTGCAACCTAAAGCAAGTGAAACCATGCTAGCGAAGTATACTGCTGCCTTATTAAGAAGTGGCAATGTTCCTGGAAGTCCACAGCATATAGGACATATGTTCTTGTTCGGTTCTTGCTCACGATAGTTGCAGAAACACAAGCAGAATAATTTACTCTGCAGACCAGTTAACTGACAATGTATTTCGAGACCGATTTTTACGCTGGAACTTTCTTTGTCATCTTGTTCCATCATTACCATTACAATTCAGGGGTCCTATCAATATTGGTCTTACTTTCGAACAAAAAGGCTGCATCGAATAACTTCTGCTCTTGGAATTCACTTGCCATTATTTGCAAGCCAATAGGAAGACCATTACTAAAACCAGCCGGCATAGATATTGCAGGGATGCCTGCAAGATTAGCTATTACCGTATCAATATCAATCATAAACATATTTATGGGATCGTCTATCTTTTCACCAAATTTGAAAGGCAAAATAGGCATTGTCGGTGCAATTAAAACATCGTACTTTTTGAATAATGATCTTAATTCTTGTTTCAACAAATTTCTAACCTTCTGAGCTTTCAAATAATATTTACCGTAATACGCCGATGAGAGAACGTATGTTCCAACAATAATTCTTCGCTTGACCTCCTCGCCGAAGTTGCTTCTGACTTTAGCGAGGTACGCATTCCATTCATAACCGTCAGGAGCCAAATTGAATCCATACCGAATATTATCATAACGAGCAAGATTGCTGCTAGCTTCAGCCATCGCAATTGTATAGTAGGAAGCAAGAGCATATTCAACATAATTTATTGATGTTTCCTCACAGCAACAATCTAGACTGGTAAAAGTATCCATAGCAGAATAAATGCATCTAGAAATTTCTGGGTTAGATCCTTCAGTTACTTCTGTTACTAACCCAATGCGCATTTTTCCACTGGACGAGAGAACATAATCTGGTGGTCTATATGTAGCTTGCACAGTCTGATCATTTTCGTCTGCTCCTGCTATGATATTCATGATCATGACAACATCAGAAACTGTTTTGCCAAGAGGTCCAATCTGCTCCAGACTATTGGCATATGGTATTAATCCATACCTGCTAACCTGACCATAAGTCGGTTTTAGACCTACTACTGAACAAAAGCTCGCAGGACATCTAATAGATCCACCTGTATCCGAACCTAGCGACACTGGGCACTCTGATGCGGCTACGCTTGCGGCACTGCCCCCAGACGATCCTCCAGCAACGTAATCTATATTCCATGGATTACGGGTAGGTCCAAACCTGCTAAACTCTGTGCTAGAGCCCATTGCAAACTCATCAAGATTTAACTTCCCAATTATGATGGCAGCGTTATCTTTCAAGCGCCTAACTACTGTGGCATCATAAGGCGGAACATATGCTTCGAGCATGTTTGAGGCACAGGTAGTGGTCAGGCCCTTGGTATATATGTGATCT
>JBPCNB010000883.1:0-1637 GCA_051001675.1 Nitrososphaeraceae archaeon
ATTTGCACATTCTATTTCTGTTCTTGTCCCATCAGGATCGGGCATTCGCCTTATTGCATTCTGGAAGCTTTCATCAAAGCTTGGCCATCCACATCCGGCGTCAAACTTGCTCTTCGATGAAAAGAGGAGGGCATTACACCTTCGACAAATAAATGCACCGTCTTCATAAAAATTGTCATACTCACCAGTGAAAGGAGATTCTGTTGCTTTGTGAATGATAACTCTTTCTTGTTCAGGAGTCAATTCATTGTAATTCATACTTTTTGTAACCTCAGTAGAAGATTATGAACCTTCTATTGTCCCATACCTTATATATTGTTATGTGACTATTTAAAAACCATATACCTTTTGGGAAGGACTATCTAGAATATAGCTATATCATTTGTTTGATTCTTCTTCAAGAAGAGTGGCAGCAAGAAAAACTTTTTCACAAGTTGTGCACTTATATTTTGATACATTCCATATATCTGATCGACATGGTAACAGGGTTGAAGTAGGTAAAGATCTAGCCAATATTTTGATAAGACTTGAAGAAATAGAACTGACGATAGAAAAAGTCTCGCCCCCATCGACTAAGTATCGGTCTGAGCTTATCGTAAACGTTAAACATATTGGGTACGGTACTATACCTTAGCTAACAACTTATATGAAGAAGTCGAGAGACTACGAAATGACCATCAGAAGTGGATCTTAGCCGTCAAATTAAAGGACAACCTAGAGAGCAGAATGTCTTAAACAATATGTAGCCGAGTCGTTCAAGACCTTATCAAGAACTAACATCAAAATACGGAAAGAACTTTCAAAGTTACAAGAGAGTCGATGCCCGGGAAAGAAGGAGAAGCAATAAAAGAAATAAAAGGTAAATTTAGGGATTTATCGCAAACCTTAAAAATATTGCTAGTAAGGAAGTAGATGACAAAAAAGAATTGAAATGCATTCTGTGCGGCATGAACTTCGAATATTCGGCCAGAGCTGTTCATGACCATTTTATTGATCATCATGAAGACATACAAACTGGGATGGCAGAATATATCATTGCATTACAGAAAAAGATTGAAGAAATAGAAAGCAACATAGAGAAATCTCACGGTCCTAATGGCTAGAACCAATCTTAAAACCTAGAACCAGAAGAAATAGTAGGACCGGACAGCCGGAATTGCAACCACGCCAATCGTGCAGGCTCCTACGTTCGTATGTGGTCTATACATATTATGGAAGTATCAACTTAAAAGGATTATGTGGTAGTCCCTCTCCCCACTGATAGCCATTACTTATATCCGCAGCAATACTTGGTCTAGCTCCCCACGGTTTGGACGTGATAGGTGAGAAATATCCAAAGTCGCAGGGAGACTCAATGCATGGATGAGAGGGTTGAGTCTATCCCCGGCGGCCTTAACAACATATGCCCTATGGATAACTCCACAATAGCGTAATAAAACCTTTGATAACAGAATTCTCTAACTTGTTTCTCCCACCAAAATCAAACCATCGCACAAACCTGATTTGATCTAATGTCATTACATGTTTCCTTATGGAGTATTAAATTACTATATAGCTTAACTGAATACCGTTGAAAAGAAGAGGCACGTTATCTTTGGTATTGGAAGAAAAGCCGAATCTCGAACAAATCTATTCTT
>JBPCNB010000884.1:0-1999 GCA_051001675.1 Nitrososphaeraceae archaeon
AGAAGGGATTTGTTAAAGATTTCCTGATCCAAAGCGTCAATACCTATAGGAGCAATGAAAAACAACTGAAACAGAAACTTCAGTAGGGCTATAATAATTATTATAGCTATGATGACTTATGATTATGTATATTATTGTACCGAGTACCATTTTTTCGGTCTTCTAGGTGCATAAAGGGATATATGCATTACACGACAGTTCGAGTTTCTGTGATACAATACCAAGTAACATTGGAACAAGCTGTGCGTTAAAAGACATTAAAGGAAATCAATAGCCATTTCGTGAGTCTGGGTGTATTAGTACCCTTATAGCAATGATGTGTTATAGTAACTTCGAAGAAGAAGTGAAACAAAATTGATCCAATTCTTTCCACCCTCGATATGATTTCTGGTGTACAAATGCAGGGGGGGGTGATAGTTAAAATATACATAAGAACTATATCTTAACTTATGAGTAAGTTCGGATTTTATTCCGATAAGTCAGCAGCTATTTCATTTGAAAGCCATTTGTCAGGACTGGAAGAACATGCGAAAGCGTTATTACTTGACTTGCGAAATTTTGTAAAATCTCTAGGTAGTAATGTCATTGAGGAAATAAGACCACATAGAATAGTTTATGCCAAATCCCTAACCTTTAGAACCTTTTTAGACATACAACCAAGAAATGATTGCTTAATAATTTCTATAAGAAAGGGTAGAACTGAGCCTCCTACTAGCCATACAGCTAAGAGTATACAAGAATTAGAAGGTCTGAAACATGTAATTGCTGAGACATATAAAACGATAAAATAATAATTGGAAATGATTAAAAACTCTAGGAATACATATCCTGTTCTTATCAGGAGGAACTGAGGTCATAACATTTTTGTTTTTGATAGATGATTATTGTAGTTTTCTGTCAAATAAGTCCAAGTAAATGCTAAGGTAAGGTATTCTAATCTATGAAACGTATGCTGGTTATATTTGAAAAAACATAAAGCAAACTTACTCTCTAAAACAGTATAGTTTAGAATATGCCAGTATTTATTTTGGAATACGATTCTCACTACTTGGAATAAAAGGCAAGAACCAAAGTTGACGACTCAGAGGGTTTAAAGTAGTCAAGACTTTTTCTGTTATGTAACTGTCTGCAAAAATGTTGATACTACTTTGCTAAATTTATCTGGATACTGATACATTAATCCATGTCCAGCGTCTCTTATTTGAACAAGCCATGCTCCAGGAATTTTTTCGGCTATCAATAATGAATTAGCAGCAGGAGTCCAGATGTCGTCGGTTCCAACTATAACCAATGTAGGCTGATTAATATTTGACAAAACGTTACACGTACCTGTAGTAATCCAGCTGACTATCGCTTCGTTTTGTCTCTGACTTATTTCAGGGGACACTGATTCTTTCGGAAATGGTATATAGTTCTGATAATTTGGATTTGCTTTAAACCATTCAGGTGGAAACAGCGTAGATGTGATTCTATCTATGTCTTCTTGGGTAGGAGATGATGTATTAGTCATAGTTTCAACGGCCTGTAGGACTTGAGGACCTGGGAGGATAGCCTCTTTGTCACCACAGCTAGACGCATACAATATGAGGTTATTAACTCTGTTAGGGTTATCTAGTACAAGCTCTTGTGCTATGAATGAACCCATTGAAGAGCCAAGTATATCTGCCTTTTCTATTTTTAATGCATCAAGAAAGCCTACAGTATCATTTGCAAATTGATTAATCGAAAATTCCCTTGTACCTACAGTTGATTCGCCAGCTCCTCGATTATCAAAGATTAATACTGTACGATTCGACGAAAGTTCCTTTAATAGAGTTGGACTCCACATATCCATAGTGGTGCAGCAACCAGTTATGAGGACAATTGGATTATCACTAACATTCCCAAGCTGCTTGTACGCTATATCTATATCACCCACTTTGACTTTTCGAGTAGGCATATCATCTAAAGCCTTAATCGCTGCTTGAAATGAAGAAACCTGGCCCTGACTGTACGCGGC
>JBPCNB010000885.1:0-5457 GCA_051001675.1 Nitrososphaeraceae archaeon
AGACCACCCTTGAACCGGCAATTATGCTATATCGATACAATTTAAGACGAGATTCTATTCAAATTCTATTAAGCTTACATAATTTATCCAGGCTAGCGACATTAGTGAATTTTATCGCCGACGTTCATTAGGGTGGAAAGATCCATTTCCGATAATCAGAATTACGGCTCCTGCCTCCAAACCCTAATCTAATCATTTCACATCCCCTACACATCTTATGAAACGGCGGATCTACCAAATTACTTTTATAGCATTAAAGGCAATTTTAGATGAGTTACTTGAGAAGGAAATTCGCCGATAAGCCACCAATGATCGTAATTTCAGGCTCTTGTTTGAACTTTGACAATGAAAGACCCAAGATAATGGAATTTATAGGAGAACTTGAATGGGGAGCTCATACCAAATCAGATTGTGAAGTTTCCTCTAATGGAAAGGCTCTTGGTTGGGATTTTTTCCAAATTTACTTCGATCAGAACTTTGTAGAAAAATTGCTTGAAGTATATCCAGATATACAAAAAGAAGAAGGCCATATGATAGAGCAGGAATTTGTATTGTGGCTTTCTAAGCAGCTAAAGAAAAGAAAGCTAGAGTATTACCTCAAATTAGTAGATATTCCCTACCAAAGTACTGCTGGATTTAGACTCAATCCCGACAATTATCGTGATGAAAAGGATCTAGCAGATCTTCGTTAATGATTCCAAAAGAAATGGAACGTCCAGATCACTCTGCCTTAATCTCTGTTTCTGACTATCAACATCAACCAACACATCTAGCAGAAAAAATCCCTTTGTTCAATCGATAACATGTAGACTTGATTGAAAAATGTAAAGGATCAAAATTGTCATTCCGAAAACGAGCCTGCATGAATTGACAATATTTTAACAAATACACAAATTTTTCTTATCGATGTATAATACAATGGTGAATTGATACAGTTATTAGATATCATGTGTGGGTTATCATTAAATGAGCCGTAACATAACCAAGATTACTGATGAGAATATTGTGAACCTCTTCGAGGGGAAAAATTTTGCATTCTTAGCAACCATTAGGAAAGATGGTTCGCCACAGGTCACTCCCACTTGGGTAGACAGAGACAACGATATTATTTTGATAAATACCGCAGAAGGAAGAATAAAACACAAGAACGTAGCAAGAGATCCGAGGGTGTCCGTTTCTCTTGTCGATGAACAAAATCCCTATAGTATGGTTACTATTAGTGGTAGAGTTATAGAACAGACTACTCGAGGCGCAGAGGAGCACATCGATAAACTCGCAAAACGATACTTAAACACGGACAAGTATCCTAACCACTCTCCGGACGTGAAAAGGGTAATTTTAAAAATCAAACCCGAAAAAATATTCTTTATACCACCAAGATATCAAGAATACCTCCATAAATAATCACGATAACGAGATTAAAAGAAAGAAATGAATCCCATGGAATGTCTTTCTTTATATTGTACTGCCTTCATAACCTTTAGATATTTTGTACTTTAACAACCTAACCTAAATAAGTAGTAAAATAAAAAAGATACCAAGAGATCTTTCAACATCATGAAGTTTGGTCTTCAACACCCTAATTTTTCAAACGATTACAACAATAATCATGATACTTCCCACATTACACCTTCACTCAAGAACTTGGCCACTCATGCTGAAAATACAGGTTTCGATTCATTCTGGGTAATGGACCACCTCCATCAAATATCAGTAGTAGGAAACCCTCAGGAGCCGATGCTCGAAAGTTGGACAACCATATCCTTTTTGGCAGGAGTCACTTCAAAAATAAAATTAGGAACGCTGGTCTCTGGAGTTATATACAGGCATCCTTCTATACTTGCTAAAACAGCGGCGACACTGGATGTTTTAAGTAATGGTAGGCTGTTCATGGGAATAGGTGCGGCGTGGAATGAGGAAGAGTCCATGGCCTATGGCATTCCCTTTCCACCAACCAGAGATAGATTCTTGATGCTCGAAGAAGCTCTACAAATCATACATAGTATGTGGGATAAAGAGACAAAAAGCACTACGTTTAATGGGAGATTTTACAAATTGAAAAATGCATATTGCAACCCAAAACCTCTACAGGAGCCTATGCCTCCGATCATGGTAGGGGGTAGTGGTGAACGGAAGACTTTGCAAATAGTAGCTAAATATGCTGACGCGTGCAATTTATTCGGATCTCCTAAGACAGTAAGAAGAAAATTGAGTATTTTGTCCGAGCATTGCAAAAAGGCAAATAGGGACTACGACACGATTCTAAAAACAAAATTAACGCATATAATTATAGCAGATGATCAGGAAGAAGTCGAAAGACGAGTTAACGAACGCTTTGGGGGGCTTGAAGAAGAAGCACGTGAAGATTTCGCAATATATGGTACCCCGGAAAAGGTACTTGATCAGGTTTTATTATATGAGGAAATTGGCATAGATTATTTAATTGTCAACTTTGAATCAAAAAGAGAAATGGAATCATTAAAGATATTTGCAAATAAAATTATAAGAAAAGCATAAGCAAAGTTTTTGCGACTCCTCATATTTGTTAAACAGTTTCTATAGGTATAATGCTATATATTATACCAGTTTAATAGCTAGATGTTAGTAGCCTTCATTAATGGAGAAGGAAAGACGGTCAGAACAAGAACAACTACACCAAAATTCAATCTCTCACCCATTACATTCCTACCTTTATTCTAAATCTAATTCCGCCGTTTATGATGTATTTTTGACAGAAAGATTACCCTTGTTACTGCAGGCCTGAGAGCATCTTTTAGTAAGCGTTTAAGATACGAAATCTATCAGTCGAATGCTTTGGTCATATGCGATTACATTATTGCCTTGAAGCCTCAGTTCTACCTTTCTGACAACTGTTGATTAACAACTATCTCAGTCTTATCAAAACTATCCAAGTTTCATAACCAAAAGCCGTTCAAAGATATTACACGAAAGGATATCCTTGCCTACTTGGATAATCTGCGTAGACTCGAGGGATCTGACCCCCTCCACAAATGGATTGGAACCCCTAATACTTATCGTATGCTGTTCTTGCTATTTTTCAAATGGTTGTACTATCCCGATATAGAGTCAAGTAAACGACCAAACCAGCTATTCTAGAAAATATACCTCAACTAAGGAGGAAAGAACAATCCATCTACAAACCATGTGACTTGTGGACGCCAGAAGAAGATCGGATATTCCTAAGATATTGTCCGTCTAAAAGAATGAAGTGCTTTCATGCGGTGGTCAGAGACCTAGGCTGCCGCCCCCACGAATCCTTAAACTAAGATTATTGTCTATTTCATTTTGATTCGTAGGAAATAGGCAATATGCTGAGGTCGGTGTTAATGGCAAGACAGGAAGAAGATCTCTTCCATTAATAGATTCGCTTCCGTACGTTAAAGATTATCTAGACCACGAACATCCCTCTTTTGGACCTGATACAGGTTTTGAGCCCATTAATATAGTCAGAAATAAAAATGAGTTTGGACAGAATTTACTAATCCACTAGTTTTCTATGAGACGAGGACCTTAAATCACTAAGTATTTGAAATAATTGAATATCAGCTTTATTTAGGAATTGAAGAGCTGCTACTAAATCCTTATTATATAGTGCCTCAAGAGACTTATTTAGGCTGTTTCGTAATGGCTCAAAGTCTTCTCCCGTTGAGTTAGAAACTATTGCTAATGTTGTGTTGGTATTGCCTCGATTATCAATTGCCACTGTTCTTAGATCTCCATGTGTATTAATAGCGCTCGGAGGAGAACTTTTTGTTTTGTTATAATGGGTATTATTAGATATTGCAGGATTTTCATCAGCAAGATCGTTATCGTTATCTATTCGAACAGATGGAACAACATCTGAAATATTGGTAACACCTGCAGCAGGCGAAGCGACTGTAGTGGCATTTATTTTCGTAGTATCATGTTGTGTTGGCGCTTCATTATATGCTGGAGTGTTTGTTGGCATTTTAACTAAATCTGGTGGTTGTATTTGACTTATACCCAGACCATTATTACTGTCAGTTTGTTGATGCATTCCTCTGATTCCTGTAACATTTATTTTATTATAGGACACAGATAGGTCATTGCTGTTAGTAACACCCTGCTGAATACAGACAATTTTTGACACAATTTCATTCTGCCCATGCTTAATAAGAGAAGAATATGGGTCAAACGTAAATGTCCATCTAGAATAGTCTGCCCTACCTTCCAACCCTCTAGCAAAAGCATTTTGATAGGGTTTGTCATCGTTTAAGAGAATTAATATTTTGCAAGCCCTTGAAGCATTGTCTGAAGAGGTTCCATATATTGTCAAGTTACCAACTGGCACATCCTGATCAGCATCGGGATTAGTGATAGTTACCTTAGGCCTTTCAATCATCTGAGCATGAAGAACCGAAGTGTATGGAGATAGAGATAAAGAAATAATCCCCACAAACAATAACGATAGGATTAACACAAGTGGCAGAATCCCTATCACCTGCATGATAGGAGCCGCTTCCTAGAGCTCCTAATTTTGCCATAACCACGCATCATAAGAATTGGCATACTCGATTATCAAGTTATAAATACTTTAGAATATGTTGAAATTTTTGACAAAAATCCTCACAATTGAATACATCTGAGGATAATATCCTAAACTATGCAGAAATAGAAGATATTTGCAAAACATTGTCAGAATGTCAATAGGAGCTTTTGTTTGAATATAGAGAGATTGAGCCCCCATCAATGATTGCAACAAATACAAAATGGATTTAACTACTAACATCCATCAGATAACAAGCTTCAGACCATATAACAATGAAGACCAGATTAGATTGACAGAAGATGAGAGTATAACAGTAGATGGCATTGCAGATATCAATATAAAAGGTGCGATTATATGGGAATGCAAACATATCGATATCAATTTCTAAAGTATGTCTTCAGTTTAGATCCAGATGATAAAGATACAGGAAATCATTTTGGAGACCAATATGTGTATGGGTATTGTTACTCGCTTGATTTAGAGGTTTAGCAGGTTAATAGTCATTTTAGCCCTTGAAAAAAAATGATAGCATCGGGAAGGTCAAGGTTCACATTCTTCATCGAACTGACCGTCATTATCGATGTTTACTCCATCAAAGCAAGTCTCAACAATAGTTTCAGGGATCTGTAAACTATCTGAGTTAAGATCGGGATCAACATCTTGCTCTTCTCCTACATCTTCTTTTACCTGTTTTTCCTCTTCTTTATCTGGTGTTGGCGGAGACGGCTCGTCAGATTGGTCTTCTTTAGGTTCTCGAGCCGGATCTGGATCAGCAGGTGCCTTAATTTCTACTTCTACTGAATCTTCCTCTGTAGCATCTTCATCATCTGTCACAGTTAAGATGAATTCAATTGTTGTATCCTTTTCAACAGTGGGAGCCACAAAAGATGTTGTTGCTGAGTTGGCACCGTTCAAGCTAACAGAGG
>JBPCNB010000886.1:0-1698 GCA_051001675.1 Nitrososphaeraceae archaeon
TTTAATTATGAATAGGATTTGCTCTATCGATTAAACACTGTTCACAAATATCATTGGTATGTGTCGCACCAAACTGATTATCAAATAGAAACTTTGAGTGCTCCTATCTCAAGAAAATAATTTGTGTGGCACTGCCAATAGGCCTAAGTATGTGTACTATAATTTCCAATCGATTAACCTCATGAGGCTTGCTATAATATGACTAGAGAATCCAAATGAATCAACCATCACGCGATGAAATGTGAGAGCCTCACCCTATTTTAGTTAACGAGCTAACAAATAACGCCTAGCAGAATCTGAGTACATGCCATTAACTGCTTAGACAAATGAGATACTATCATTTTCCATGTATAATGGAGTAGGAAAACTCAATCAGGAATATGTCTAAGATTGTTTGAATGCTCTTGCCATAGACACCTCGGTGATCCACTCACATTTTACTCCAGCTTTATCATGGTGTTTTTCAACTGCAGCCTTATCTGGGGCATCTAGAAGACAAAAGCATACATTCACATCTTTATTGTATAATATATTTACATGTGCAACGCCGAACTCATCTCGTGGTGAATCGCTTAATTCCTTTACTTGCTCTTCGCTAAAGGGAACTTTGTGAACGTCTAGAAAGACTGGCATTCCAAATAGGTGTAAAACTCATATTTATAAAAAGCTATTGCTTGGGTTTCATTGGCATATATCAAATGGTCGGTGCAAGGAAATCTAAGTTGGTATTCAAAGTTGATCTTGTGAAGTGCGTTAAAGATCTGTATAAGATGGGCTACACGTCACCAGTATCCGGCAATCATAGTATTAGACTACAAGATAAAAATTGGATGTGGCTAACTCCTTCTGGAGTTCCGCGTTACGAGTTGAAGGAAAGAGATTTGGTCAAAGTAAATTTGCATACAGGGAAATCTGTTGGTGCACAGAAACCAAGTATAGAATGGTACATGCATGCATCCATCTACAAGAGATCAGCTAAAATAAAAGCAATTGTACATACTCATAGCCCTTACACACTTGCCCTTGCTATATCTGTAGAAAAGTTTCAACATGTAATTGAAGAAGCCAAGGTTGTAGTAGGCAATCCCATTATCGTTATTAATAATCCATCTGGATCAATAGATTTAGCAAATATTGTCTCTAAGGTATTTGAAGAAAGGGAGACCGGGGAAGAGGTACGAGCAGTTATAATTAAAAACCATGGTGTTGTAACGGTTGGAAACAATATTCACCAAGCACGTGCCGTTGTTGAAGCACTTGAAGAATGGGCCAAAATACTGACAATCTCGAAGATTTTTGATGGGCCAAAATATAGGTTATAACACACTATCTTACTCTCAACAGATTAAGAGTCTGACTCACATCAAAACATCCCTATTCCAGGATATTAAGAATTTTAGTTGCAGGACAGACAAGGAAAACGGATGATATTTTTTAACGACATTCGATAAGGTGGTTGATAACATTGAATGTTAACGTAGTTTATCTGGAGGCATTGCAAATACTGTATATATTTAACATTCTGTAGAATAACAGCTGCTGGCATTAAGGTCATGTCAGAAAATAGAAAAAATTCTGGAAAGTCAAGATTCTATTTTTTCTCTTCATGATCCTTATTATCATGTAGCTCTGCTACTTTCCTAAACGAATCAATGAAACTATTAGCATACATATCCGCATGTTTCTCTGACCCTCTAT
>JBPCNB010000887.1:0-1295 GCA_051001675.1 Nitrososphaeraceae archaeon
TAATTCATTCATTCATTCACTCACTCGCCTTTGAAATATATTTTAAATTCGTTATCACATGAAGTTAGAAAAAATACCATGAATCTCTTCAAACCGCCGCAAACTGAAGTTGCTGGCATGCAAGCTAACAATTTTGATAGTCCTCCAAACTGACATAATGTTCATGTTACATGGTTCTCCCATCAACTACTGTTCAAATATGGCCAAGATGAGATGGAATAAGCAGCTAGCGTTTAAGTTGAACATGCGAAAATATATCAAACTGCAATAATTTCCGATAAGAAGAAACACTACATCGGTTGAACTGGCACTGAAGAGAAATAGACAGATATTGTTGAAATGGAAGGAGACAAAAATTACAGACCTGAATGGATCGACAGTGTATTTAGACAAACCGTCTACGACATTTTTATTAACAATAATCCAATAGTTAATCTGAAAAAAGCAGTTTCAGATTTGAAGTCAGATAATGTAAATACAAATTGCCCTTATTCTCGTTAAGATCAATTCCATTCCCATTCGCATCAAATAAATATTTGAATAGAATGTATTATTTTGTTCAGCTGCTCCATTCTCTATAGATAATGTGTCAGATGCATTTGGTATTTCCCTCATTACAGTGTATTACATTTTCAAATGAGTCCTTATCTACGTCTATTCCACTACCATTATCTGAAACAGCCTTATTGCAAATCTCTGAATAGCCAAAGGTGATGCACCAGATGCCTACTTGAATCTACAGGCTTCAGACCTTATAGAGGGTGTACACTATTACTAAAAATCTGAGCGCGACTATGTAAATTACAGATTAGTGCCTGTGCCCCTCTCTCTCTTGGTGTATTACCATTACTTATATCGCTAGCAACACTTGAGCTAACTCCCCATGGTTTGTCGTAATATATGTGAGAATATATACACCAAATAATAGTAGGCCAGTCACATTACTCGCTTGGCAAGAAATACTGCAGAAGATGTAACTGTTACTTTCTAACTTATAAGGCCTTTTGTGATTGTTGTTGTATGCAGCTGAGGACCACTCCAACGATGTGCCTATAAACGAATCCTTAGAGAGAAGTTAAGTGCTGCGGACCAGAAGACCGCAGGAAGAAACAACATACCTCGTAGCGGCAGTCGAATCTAGGGCATCCCTGCGGCATGTGAACCTTTGCCTTATGGTTAACACAGGAATTTGATACTAAAGATTTCGGAAACAAGATTCGCTAACTCTTATCATTTTTTCTTCTACATACCGATAAAGCTTAAAGATACAAAAAAACATATACATTGGTAAAAGA
>JBPCNB010000888.1:0-7534 GCA_051001675.1 Nitrososphaeraceae archaeon
ATGAAGACATTTGGTTCTTTCGTTGGGTGAAGTCGATAATCGCGACTGTCTTTTAGGGCCGACATGAATTAGTCCGTTTCAACTTATTCCTCATAAGTGCGGAACAGGACAAAAAAGAAAAGATTTAGATTTCATTCGGACGTATTTGAGCAATGAATAAGGCATTAGAAAAAATGTTCTACCTTAATTGGTCAGGTATCGATGACTCATGCAGGGCTGACACTAGTTCCCGATATTTCTGATCGATGAACTCTAGTGATTCCGCTAATTTTTTGGTCTTCCCGTACTTAAAGCGGATAAGCTCTCTGTGACGCCAATAGTGTTCTTCATCGGATACAGAGATGGTTGTAAAATAATCAGGTCCTTTTAGGGCATCAGGCAGTTTTATGTGATATGGAAATAGATATTCTGCGGTAAACCATTCGTCACCATCAGGATAATCGTTTCCAGTGAGAATATCAAAGTATAGATGTAAAATGTCTTCTAAGGTTAGACTATCGGACTTTATTGAGGGGTGGGTTGGATATGATTTATGATAGTCCATTTTTAGCAATCCTGGCTCAAAGTAGACCTTTATTATTGCCTTCCTGAACATCTCATTTGACTCTTTAAGGTTCAAAGACAAATAAACGAAGCCTGCCCATTTTATAACCTTTTTATTCTAAATGAAACCGGCAGGCTCTCCTCGTAACAAATAGGCGGTAGATCATGCTATCACATTTAGTTCCAATTAAAGAAAATCATTACATTTCTGTGATTATGATCCTTCAGATAGAATTATTAATATATACTTTGAAATCTCGCTTTGGTATAAGAGCGGGGGTCGCCTAGCCTGGTAGGGCGTGGGATTGCTAATCCCATGTTCGAAAGAACTCGTGGGTTCGAATCCCACTCCCCGCGCCATATTCAGGTATTCTTCACAAAACTTTATAGAGAAACAACTGACGCTTTGGAATTAGAAACAACGGAAAAGAAACCTATGGCTAGAACAACAGCTAACCCAGACATTGACAATAGCCAGACCAAGAATGAAACTCAAGAAACTCAAGACAAACTAGTCAAGCAAAGAACGTCTTACGCCCTAAGCCCAGAATTAGAAGAGAAAATCAGCTCCCTGACACAAGGTTACAAACCATATATCAAAAGGACGTTTCTTAATTTGGCCGTAACAAAGCGAGAAAATGCCGAGACTTTATGCGACTATATCATAACAGAGCAAAATGAGATAAACATCAAAGAATCCACAAGGGAGGGAAAAATAAAGACTCTGCTTTATCTATCCAAGAACCTCAACGACAGGTCTTTCAAAGATATGACTAAACAGACATCCTGAGCTATCTCAATAGCCTGAAAAAATCTTCTTCAGTTGATCCTTTTCACAAGAGTATTGGGACATACAATGGAAGACAAATGATACTTTTAAAATTTTTTAGATGGTTATACAATCCTGATGAGTCCGAGGTAGCAAAAAGAATAACTCCGCCTTGCATGAATGGAATTAAGAGACTTCCTCTTCGAGAAAAGTCTCCATACAAGCCATCTGACCTCTGGACTGATGAAGAGCATGCTCTATTTCTGAAATATTGTCCACTAGTTCGAGACCGTGCTTTTCACTCCATGGCAAGGGATACCTCAGCACGTCCAGATGAAATTTTGAACCTTAAATTAAGAGATGTCTTGTTCAAGTTGGGGGCTGATGGAACGCAGTATGCTGAGGTGTTAGTATCTGGTAAAACCAAACCCCGGACCCTCCCATTGATAGATTGCATTCCTTACATAAAGGAATGGATACAAAACCATCCTGCAGGCTCCAATCCAGAATCCTGGCTCTTTGTTTCATTGAGCAAGACAAACTTCGGACAGAAACTGTCGCGTGATGGTTGTTGAAGCAATACCAAGACCGATACAGAAACATTCTTTTTCCTAAATTGCTGCAAGATGATACTGTTCCGCAAGTGTCCTAAATTGCCGCAAGGGCTACATTAAGAATATGTTGACTAAACCCTGGAATTTATATGTCATTCGACACGCCGCCTTGACGGCAAAATCGCAGATTCTCAAGGAACACACTTTACGAGACCATGCAGGATGGAGCATTTCAAGTAAGATGCCACAAGTTTAAATCCATTATTTCGGAACGGAATCATCAAACTTGCTACTTGAAGCGTATGGTATCGTAAAACATGATGAAAAGAAATCGAACATATTAAAGCTTAAACGATGTCAAGCTATACAGACGCAAGAATTCGTTGGAAATGGTCTAAATGTCTATTAGTCTGCTCATGATTGCCTAGCTCCAAATCTTATTCTATCCCTATCAGAATGCTTCTATATGAAGAATTCCGAGTATATCTCGTGACACTAAACACCAAACTTAATTCGATTCACTGGTAGCTGGTTATACCTTAATTGACAATCTGTTGTGAATCCTGCCCGGATCAAAGTAATCTTCACACTTTACTTCGGGTCTCTAGTTATATCCCGTGAACAGTCCCAGGAAGTTGGTGGCCATGTTTCGTAGTCTTCTTTTTCTTCTTTCCATATTGCATCTACTGGAAAACAGTCCTGTTCAAGCATAGCCGTAGTCTTATCCACTATTGCTCGTATGTTGAAGTGGTTCCAAATTACTGCCACGTTAACAATAATGAAGATAAGCACTACTATTACAGTCAGTGCTTTCTTATGACTATGGCCATTTGTTGTTGGTAGACTTCCACTTGAACTTGGTTTTGGTTTGTATCCTTTTGGTAATGCCAAACTTACTCTATCACTTCCATGTCTCGACGTTTGTTAGCCAGGTGCTCCAATCGCTGCCCTTACGAAGACAGATATCATAAATCCAAGCACACCAAAGCCTATTGTTGCAGCTATCTCCCATTCATTGTCTTGTCCAAATGCTTAAGCTATTCCAATATTGCCATAATTGTAAATGGTCCAGCTCCCGATTAAGTTTATGTACCTCTTCATTGTTCTTCACTTACCTCTTCTTGTTCTGTCTCAACACTCTGAGATTCTTCTTCTTCGTCTACATCATTTGGAATTTCATTACCATCTCTATCATTGTCGTCAAAATCATCTTCATCTCTGCATGAGCCAGAACCTTCTAGGTCATCACATGATGGCAATTGTGAATTATCATCAATTTCTTCTGGATTTAGAGTCTGAACACACTTGTTGTTTTCATTTACATAACCTGTATTACAGTCCGGTTTTTCTTCGTCTTCCTCCTCTTCTCGTAATGGAACACACGCACCAGTTTCATCGTCATCAGCTCTCCAATATCCTGGAGGACATTTCTTGTGTGAAGGATAGCATCGGCTGTCTTCATTCATTGCCCATCCTGGAGGACAATTACTCTCTTCATCAGGTTCGCATTCTTCTATCTCTGGATTAAAAAGACATTTTTCAGATGGGTCTTCTTCTTCAGTAACACTAATCGTTACTATTAGTTCAGCTGTTCTTTTTTCGATTGATTCTGTTGTCTCTTCATCTTGTGGAAGTATCTGTAGGAGTGTTTCGTATGCACCTTGAACGTTTCCTGATTCTAATATAACGTCTAGTATGTATACTCCGGGCTGATGTCCTGCTAGCGATAACATATTCGTGTTGGCTGGAATGCGGTTTAAGTTGAACTGACTTGCAGTTTGCTGGAGTTGTTGTTCTTTAATGCTTGTAGTTATTTTTGCGCCGCTTAAAGTGAATCTAGGATTTAGAGAGTCAGAAAATATATTTATGTTCTGACCAAACGGGACTGCAAGTATGTTTGATTCCTGCACCTTATATTTCTCATTTATGGTAATACGTCCATCCGCTTCCTTTATTGCCTTTAGCGGCATTTCATGGGGAGCCGATGATGCTGGTATCATAACATTAATGCTGCTGGTTGCAGCTTGAGCTCCAGCTACGTATACCCTAGGTAATTGTTGTAGCTCTCGTTCTTGTGCTTCTACTTCATATTCCAATGAAACCATAAGTAGGAAAGAGAGTAAGTTGATGCTAACACAAAGAACATCAATCTGCTCTTATTATGTAAGAAGACTGGAAAGTGAGAGGAGAGAAACATGCCCTTTTCTATCGTATGAAATCCTAAATCGCTAGTCAATTTTATCAGATAAGTGCTTTCCTGCGTCTTCATTATAAGGCTCCATTTCCTTAGCTACATCTTTTTGGCATTTCTCTAAGGCTTCTACATTGTTATAACAGTAGCCGTCCAAGTCACTTAGACCCGGATGATTTTCAATCTTTTGATTCATAATATCATTTATCTTATCTGCTTCTTCGTATATCCCAGCCATTATTTCATCTTGGCTTGGTAATGCATTTACCATTTGAAGTAAGGGTGTCAAAGCCAATAAAGTAATGGTGATTAAAGTAAAAACAAGTGAACCTAGACCTTTCAATAAGCTTCTGTTTTCTTTGTCAAGAGAACCAGTATGTCTGTATATTGTCATAGTCAGATAGGAGACTACCACTATGAGTATAGCAGGTATCCCACCAACAAATGTGAGAATCGGGAAGTTTCTTAAGGTCTAACTTCACCTCGCTTTATCAATCTATTATGTTCTTTGCAAGCCGCAGATAGATTCATTATAATTATAACTCCTCCGGTTATCAGCAACCCTTGTAGCATTAAGCGTCATGTAATAGTAAGTTGTTACCATTAAACACAATCTGTTAATCCTTATTGATTTTTTCGTGGGTAAGACATTTTTTATTATGGATATGTGATTTCAGTCAAAATGGCTTGTATTTTACAAATGATTGACAGGCCATTCTAGTGGAGTTATTCCAGGCTGCGGGTGTTGGCGTATCATCAGGAAAAATATGGAATTCAGCTTCGATTCACCCAAAACTAGCTTGATATGGGTTCATCAAATCCAAACCCTAGTTTATTATTTTTTCAACCAATGTTCTCAATTGTTCACTTCCAACCGGTTTGTCCAAAAAGCACTTCATCTCATCTTTTTCTATTGCATCGATAATATCAGGATAATCTTCCTTGTAATCACTCAAGTCATGGACTGCTGTTAAGAAGCAGACCTTGACATTATCATCTATTGATCTTAACTCTTGATATAATTGAAAACCATTCATCATAGGCATTCTAATATCTAAAATTACTAGGTCAAAAGTGGAAGGTTTGAATTTAGCTAATGCTAGAATAGGGTCAACATATCCATCGACTTGAACTAATCCTGTTTCTTCTAGACATGCCTTTAAGCAATAGGTAACATCAGGTTCATCGTCTACTGTCATTACTTTTTTTTTCATCCGTCCTTTTGGGCGAACATATTTTATAACATATTCCTATTTTTGTTGTAGAATTTGCATATGATGGCATAAGTTTAGATAAGTTCTCCAATTCTCGAAACTTCTACATAGTGTTATCTGAATATTGGAAAAAAATAAGATATAATCAGCTATTGAATATCTGTAGGGAATATTTGGAGTCAAGCCCATTTGTATCTGACTGTTATAACATATCTCACTAGAAATCTTTCCATGATATTCTTCAAAATTATGCTGTGAGTGTTTTCTCAAAGGGCACTGAAAACTAACTCAATGTAGAAAGCTTAGTCTGAACCTACTATAAGCGAGAACCTGCATTTAATCCCCGATATCGACATCGTTTACTCCTCTGGATTTGACGTTAGATTCAAAGAATTACCATTAGGGAATAGACATGTAGAAATACAGTTTCATTTCTCTAGTTCCTTGATTTCTTGTCGTGTTGGTCAATACAGTTTACCACAGGTTTTCAGGCATCTCTGCGTTTCCTTTCATGATAATATCTTTTCTTTTCTGGTTGTCTATCATAGCATCAATCATTTCTATCACTTTTTCTTTTGGAAATCCTCCTAAAGCCGAATTAGTCTCAGACCTCATAATAACGTCTATTGACTTTAGCTTCCAGTAATAGTTAAGAGCGTTGTTCATCATCAAACATGCAACATGGGCTATTTTACCGAATGAAGTGACATAATATTTTCCATGTAGCTTTTGAACCAAACCACTACTTATCAACTTGGACATCCTCGAGTAATATTCTTTAGCAGTTAGTTGGGTTTCTTTCGGTGAACTCTGATACCCTGTGTCAAAGGAGAGAGCACTATTATTAAAAAGGGCAAATGCCCTGTCATCTCCCAGCTTCTTGAAGATAATACTTAATGATGGAGAGGCTGTTATACTGCTATCAGTATCTTTCGGAATATCCTTCATTATTCTTCTCCGTTTGTCAAAATAATAATGAATTCACGATATAGAGTTTATCAGTCAAATTTGTGCTTTTAGACACAATTGCGCAAGAATTAGCATGAATTTACAAACTGTAATATATCATCAAATCTGTTATTGAATTTCAAAAATTATTTCACTTGATTTCAATTTACCCTTATGGACGTTACAAATCCAGATATCTTTACTCAAAAATTTGTAGCATGGGAGCTCTTTTGAGAACATCAGTCAGCTTGTCTGACTTCCAGCATCTTACAATACGATAACCTATTTTCTTTAGTTAGAAATACGAAGCCCTTGCTGATTCTATCCCTCATCAGTAATTCTGCATATATAGTCCTTATTTTAGAATGGCATTAGAAATATCAGAAGATGGACGGCTCATTTGTAAGGAAAGATATGAATCTCTACTCGGCACTAACAGAACTGGGAATTTAAAAAGAATCTGAATATTATGGATAGGATATGGATTGGGCCTGAATTAGAGGTTCGCCCTTTTTTCATCGGGATGTTGGAAAAGATAAACATAATTGTAAAAAACATCTGAGCCAAATCTTATATACTTTTACAAATGCATCCATAATAGATAATATGTCGAATGACGTATCGAGGAGTTCATTGATTTACATTTCACAAAAGAGTCATTGGCAAATGAAGTTAAATCGGTAGATGTCTAATATGGCAAGGACTTCTTTTGGCCTAATGGGTCAGACTTCAGATTTATTCAGAATTTTATCCGATGATAAATGCAATGCTATTCTTAAAACAATTGCAATTAGTATGAAAAGAAGAGGAGAAGAAGTAGAGGAATTAAATGGAATAGATAACATGAATACTGTAAGTCTGACGAAACTTGGTCAGAAGGCATATCAAGAAAGGCTATTGCGTCTGATAAAAACGGATTTAATATCAGAAAGAAAAATAGAAATACAAAATAACAAAACCAACACTGGCAATAAGGCTAACAGTTATATGCTTACCAAAAAGGGTCAGGAAGTTTATGATGCGTGCATAACAATAGAAAATGCTATAAATATTAAACCAAAACTGAAAGCATTAGACTCATTACTTGAAACATCTCACCTACAAAATACTCCAGAAGCAGATGAAATCAAAAAGAGGCTCACTGATGCTTTGATTGATAACCATAAGTTAAATGATAGTTTACAAAATAGAATACGTCAGTAATAATGCGCTAATGATACAAAATAGACGTATGAATAAAATACAGAAGAAGAGAACAAAAATATTCTAACTAATAGCTCAATGAAGAAGCAAGGGACTGGAAGACGATAATAGG
>JBPCNB010000889.1:0-1459 GCA_051001675.1 Nitrososphaeraceae archaeon
GTATAAACGAAGACACGTCATAAATTAATATACCATTTGTTATACTTACTACAAAAGTTATTATAACAAATCCCACGAGGGGAATGAATTTTGAGGCAATAGCGAACATTGTTGATATTGCACTGGATAGACTTCCTTCCATGGAAGATCTTCTCGACCAGAATATCAGAGCAGCAGCTAGGAAACAAGAGAAGGTGGAATACCTACAGAATCGTATACACTCCTCAGAGGAAGAAGAAAAGAAAAAAAGAATGATTACCCTGCCATCATCTTATTACCATGTAGAAGACAGAGAAGATCCTGCAATGAAGGTATTTTCTTCCAATCTTGATCCTAGACAATCCTCTCAGTTACCGTATTGGCCAACTGAAGATTATGACCCATGGAGTGAATATAGGAATAAACATAAGAACTCGAAAGAAAAGCAAGAAATCCGTGAGGTATAAAGGAGATATCGCTGAATAGCAATCAAGGCATCGTAAAGAGTTCTCTATCCGCAGAGCTGGTTTTTTAAAACTTAAGCACTGCAAGTGCAGGCACAGAACAAAGTACACAGTTAGTAAAGGTGTTCAAAGAACTCTAACAGGTGCTGGACAGTTTCGATCCAAATGGAAAACTAGTCTCCTATGCATGGGAATTGAAGATTCAGACTACAAATCACCAGCCATTGTATTAAGGCTGGCATAATAAATCCGTTGCCAGATTTACTGCTCGAAGAGTACTGGGTAATGTTGATTCTAATTAGTATTTCACAATGAGACTAATGGATAGTAATACTCTCACGCGGTTGTGGTAGTAAAAAATGACATGGCGGAGGGGGAAATAGTAGCTATTCATTAAAATAAGAGTGAAGGCTTTTTTCATTAATTAGTGCATTAGTTATCATGGATAATGCTGACGATAGCAACAACCATGACTATCGAACTACTAAAGAAAAGTTTTTTGCTATCCACGAGGACATAGCCAAATTAATATCTGAAGAGCAAGTAGCGGCAGCTACCAACGGCACAAGTATTGTGAATGCCATAACAGAAAGTAAAGTAAGAGTCCTAAATTTATTAAAAGAACTCGATGGAAGAAGGTACTTTTCTTCAAATATTGAAAGTTCAGAGGCTTTTCTCCGCTCTCACACAGAATCTAAAGCAAACTTAGTAATATTGTATGCAGACCTTGTTGGCTCTACACACATGAGCACTGTTTTAGACCTTAGAGATCTTGCTGCTATATTGCAGATATTTATGCAAGAAATGACTATTATGGCCGTAAAAAATCATGGCTATATCTTAAAGTATGTTGGAGATGCGGTAATTGTTTATTTTCCTATAATTGACAACAATTTTTCCTTAGCTTCCAACAATGCAATCTCATGCGCATTGAATATGCTACTTATAGCCGATCAAGGTATAAATCCTGTACTCGAAGAGTTTGGATTTCCCAAACTTAAGATTAAGATTGGCAT
>JBPCNB010000890.1:0-2935 GCA_051001675.1 Nitrososphaeraceae archaeon
ATGTCCTCTACCTGCAGACATTCAAGAGATATAGAGATCTGATTCTAAAAATGAATGCTTATTAGAGCCACTCGCTTAGACAAGAGATGTCAAATTCAGGATGTAAGCATCTTAAACTAGTTTAGGAAAATGTAACGCCTAGTGCAGATGGTTGCGAGGATTGTCTTAAAATTGGTGGTGGGTGCATTTACGGCTTTGTCTTATTTGTGGCCATGTGGGTTGTTGTGACTCATCAAAGAATAAACATGCGACTAAACATTTCCATTCAACAAAACACCCGATTATTCAATCGTTTGAGCCCAACGAGGATTGGAGATGGTGCTATGTGGATAATACATTCCTCTGAAATAAATTTAAAATTATAGATCTCGTATCGAAAATCCATATCGAGGAAACCAAACTTTAGAGAAATTTTCCAAATTGCGCATCATTCATCTGCTTTCAAACAATAGGATAAGTATTGGAAAAATTCTGCTGCCATTTGATTAAGTCATGATTCTAAAAGAGAACTCATACATAAATACATTCACAGATAGCCTGTGAATTGTGAGTCGCAACGGGCTCTTTTGAATCAACGCGAGAGGCATTGTTCAAGAAGGCGAAATTCCCGTCAAGAGCGACCTTGACGATCTGGAAAGACTCTGCATAAGATATGTCTGAGCCCAACCTGCTTTGGAGTGCCCGATACTGTGCGAGACCCTTGATGGCCTTCGATTCTAAAAACATCTTGTGACTCTGTGATTGAAATAGACTGAGCAATTCAAGTTTCGCATCCATCGTGTCCGATATATCGTAGTATATGTGAGGATCAAAACTTTTTGTGAGAGGCATTTCGTACGACAATATGTTTGAGACATTTCTTCCCGCTTCTATGCTAGCTTCAGCCACCACTCGATGGTCATGATGAGTATCAGTCATTGGATGGGTAATTAACAAGTCAGGTTTACACAGAGTTACACATGATTCAATATGATTGATTAGATCGCTCGTAAGAGATAATTGGGTGTCAGGAAACCTGTCAATGTAAAGGGCTTTCGCGCGGATATATCTCGCGGTACTTCTCAATTCACCTATTCTTTGTTGAGGATCTCCTGCTTTTTCACCTTGTGTTATATTGTATAAATATACAGAATGACCATTCCTAACCGCTTTAATCAACAGTCCACCACACCCTAGTTCAATATCGTCCGGATGTGCACCTATTGCCAAAATATTCATAGTGATGCTTGAGGTAAAAAGATACTAATAGTTTCCAGGGAATTGCACTTGTGAATTATGGAAACAACAGGCAATGTCATTAGTATTCAGATCAGGTGGCAAGAATTCCATGGTTTCCCCTAGTTCATAGAATCATTCCCAAAATATGCAATAACTGGACCATAATGCTTTTAATGGGCACTATGAATTTTATTTCCATCGTGAAAATGCTTCAAGAAATTCATGTTGTATCGAAACAAATAGAAATTATTAGTGTCATGTCATACCCCGATAAAGCTAAAAACCAAGGGACAAAGTCTTGTTTATAGCAAGATCATGTAAATTCATATAATTGCATTGCCATCTTATCTCCCATCTTTAGATCTCATCCTTATCACAACGAAAAAATACGCTTCAATAAAAGAGCTGGATGCATAAAAATTGTATACTCAATTAATGATTGTAGGTGGGATTTTTTGGTCTCTTGCTTATTTTCTAATAATTAGACAAGGATTCAAAGACAGAACATACGGGATGCCGCTGGCAGCTCTTTGCGCAAATATTTCCTGGGAAGCAATATTCGCTTTCCTTCATCCGCATAAGCCACCGCAGCTTTACATAAATTATCTTTGGTTCGCCCTAGATACAGCCATTGTTTTTCAATTCCTAAAATTTGGCAAAAAAGAATTTTCAAAATTCTCTATAGTCCAATTCTATCTTATATTCACATTTGCGTTAGTAATGTCCTTCTGTTCTATACTTTTTATCACGTACGAATTTCAGGATTGGCAAGGCGCATACGCTGCCTTCGGACAGAATTTGATGATGTCTGTTCTGTTCCTGTGGATGTTTTTCAGCAGAGATGACCTTAGGGGACAGTCGGTGTATATCGCTCTTTTTAAGATGGTAGGCACTGGCGTCAGCAGCCTGGCATTTTACCTATACCAGCCTATCTCACAGGGTTCTTATCTGATGCCCTATCTTTATATCGCCATTTTCATCTGCGATGTCGTCTATTCTGTGCTACTGTATCGGCGCAGCGTTAGGGAAGCAAAAGAGAAATTACAACAAAATATTAAAATCAAGTAACAATTGGCCTAGCATGAAGACTTAATGCAATGTTGATTACAACAGATACATCGTTTCCGCCTTCCTCTTATCGTCAGAGGGACTCAACAATATACTAATCTAATAATTGTGAGTATACTTTTTTTAACTTTTCTTTTACCAAGTTATGGATGTAAGTACTCAAATCTCCTCCGTTATATTCATTATATTTGAAATCATTTAATCCGTGCTTGATTTTTTAACATTAGATGATTTTAAATGCTTATAGATTTGGATTGGATTATATCATGGTTTTTCTTATTGTCACTGCTTTTCTCGTTGTCTCTCTTGTCTCCTGATTTGGAAACTGAAATAGAATTGTAATCATCGCTGGAATGATCTTGATTTGATGTTGATGACGATAACGATGATGAACTATCCAATTTATCATCAAGCTGATCCGAAGGGTTATCGTTTATGGCAGCCGCATATGTCGTGGTTTGAGGAGTCGTGTTCCCGATATTGATATTGGTATCTGATATGTCATTCGTGCTTGTATTAGAATATTGAGGTAATATAGAATGATAGCCTACAATCTGAATTCCTTTGGTATAATTGGTAGAATTGATTTTTCCCGAACTGGTTGGGATACTAGATACTGTTGGGTTGACCGTGCCAGTAATATTGATAC